>NZ_JBCNYA010000030.1:0-47563 GCF_049727805.1 Frateuria sp. YIM B11624 | reverse complement strand
GGCGTGTGGACTGCGCTTCGTCCCCCATCCTCCTGTCGGCACCTTCCCCCGTGGAACGGGGGAAGACTCACGAACGCGCGCTCCCGCAAGGTCGACCCTTCCCCCGTTCCACGGGGGAAGGTGCCCGAAGGGCGGATGGGGGCGAGCGGAGCGCGCGACCTCGCCATACTCACCGAGGCCTCCTTTCCCGGACTTCGCCGCGGCGTCCAGGCTCCGGCATCGAAGCCTCGCGCTCGCGGACGGGGATCTCGTCGAGATTGGAGCTCCCCTGCGCCAGCGCCATGGCCAGCACCTGCGACACGTCCAGCGCGGTGCGCCCGGTGCATTGCTCGATCTGCTGGCGGCAGGAAAAGCCGTTGGTGATGATCAGCGTGTCCGGATCGGCCGCGCGGATGGCCGGCAGCAGTTCGAGCTCCCCGATGGCGAGCGACACGGCCACCTTCTTCGCGTCGAAGCCGAACGAGCCGGCCATGCCGCAGCAGCCGGCGTCGAGGAACTCGACGTCCAGTCCGGTCTTGGCAAGCAGCCGCTTCTCCGCATCGGTGCCGATCACCGCGTGGTGGTGGCAGTGCGCGTGCACCAGCGCCTTGCGCTTCAACGGCGGCGGCGCGTAGCCGACGCGGTCGAGATATTCGCTGAGGATGAAAGTGTGGCGCGCCAGCCAGTGCGCGCGCTCGTCACCGGGGAAGAGGTTGGGCAGTTCGTCGCGGAAGGCCGCCACGCAGGACGGTTCCAGCCCCACCACCGGCACGTCGCGGTCGATGAACGGCGAGAGCGCGTCCAGCAGGTCGGTCAGTTGTGCGCGCGCCTTGTCCAGCATGCCCTCGGCGTAGAGCGGTCGGCCGCAGCACAGCGGCGCCTCGGGCACCACGACGCGGTAGCCGGCCGCTTCCAGCACGGCGACGGCATCCTTGAGCGGCGCGGGGTGCAGGTAGTTGTTGAAGGTGTCCGGCCACAGCAGCACCTCCGGCCCGCGCACGCGCGGCTTCCCGCGCGCGGCGAACCAGGCGCGGAAGGTCTCGTCGGCGAAGCGCGGCATCGCGCGCTGCTGCGCGATGCCGCCGATGGCCTTGGCCAGGTGCGACAGCCCCGGCGTCTGCAGGACCGCATTGGCCAGCCACGACACGTGCGAGGCCACGCGCGCCACGTCGAAGATGCGCCCCATCGCGTACGCCGCGCGCGGGCGCAGGCGGCCCTTGTAGTGGTGATGCATGAACTCGGCCTTGTAGGTGGCCATGTCCACGTTGACCGGGCAATCGCTCTTGCAGCCCTTGCAGGCCAGGCACATGTCCAGCGCGTCGCGCACCGCCTCGCTGCGCCAGCCGTCCTTCAGCGGATCGCCCTCGAGCATCTCGAACAACAGGTGCGAGCGTCCGCGCGTGCTCCACTTCTCCTCGTGGGTGGCGCGGTAGCTCGGGCACATCACGTTCCTGTGCTTGTTGCGGCAGTTGCCCACGCCCACGCAGCGGCGCGCGGCCTGGGCGAAGCTCATGCCGTCGGCCGGATAGGCGAACGCGGTGTCGAGCTTGGGCGGCCGGTAGCCGGGGCCGTCGCGCAGGTCGGCATCCATCGGATTGGGATCGACCACCTTGCCGGGGTTCATGCGCCCGCGCGGATCCCACAGCGCCTTGAACTCGCCGAAGGCCTGGACCAGTTCGTCGCCGAACATCTTGGGCAGGAAGGAGGCGCGCACCTGGCCGTCGCCGTGCTCGCCGGAGAGCGAGCCGCCGTAGGCCAGCACAAGGTCGGAGGCCTCGTCCATGAAGGCGCGCCACTGCGCCACCGCCTCGGGCGTGGACAGGTCGAAGGCGATGCGGCAATGGATGCAACCGTCGCCGAAGTGGCCGTACAGCGCGCAGGTGTAGGTGTACTTGGCCAGCAGCTTGCGGAAGTCGCGCAGGTACGGTCCGACCTTGTCCGGCGGTACCGCGGCGTCCTCCCAGCCGGGATGGCCGTCCGGCTGGCCGGGCACGCGCGCGGTGGCGCCCAGGCCCGACTCGCGGATGGTCCACAGCATGCCTTCCTCGGCGGGATCGTCGAACAGCTTCATGCTTGGCGGGTGGTCTTCGGCCTTGAGCGCCTGCATCAGCTTGCGCGCCTTGCCGTCGGCCTCCTCCTTGGAATCGCCGCCGAACTCGACCATCAGCCAGCCGCCGCCCGGCGGCAGCAGGGCGCGATCCTTCGGGTGCATGTCCTTGCGCTTCATGTCGGCGATCAGCGCGTCGTCGATGCCTTCCAGGCCGACCGGTCCGAATGAAAGGATCTGCGGTACGTGGTCGCCGGCCTCGAACACGTCGGGATAGCCCAGCACCAGCAGCGAGCGCACCGGCGGGCTGGGTACCAGGCGCACCTCGGCCTCCAGGATCGTCACGCAGGTGCCTTCGGTGCCGACCAGCGCGCGCGCCACGTTGAAGCCGTTCTCCGGCAACAGTTCGTCGAGGTTGTAGCCGGACACGCGGCGCGGGATCTTCGGGTAGCGCGCGCGGATCAGATCGGCGTAGCGGTCGCGGATGGATTTCAGGCCCGCGTAGATCTCGCCGCGCCGGCCGCCCTCGCGGATGATCTGCTCCAGCTCCTCCTCGCCGGTCGGCCCCACGCGCATGCGCAGGCCGTCATAGGTGACGATCTGAAGCGCATGCACGTTGTCGGCCGTGCGCCCAGCCATCACCGAGTGCACGCCGCAGGAGTTGTTGCCGATCATGCCGCCCAGCGTGTTGTGCGCGTGGGTGGAGGGGTCGGGACCGAAGGTGAGATGGTGCTTCTCGGCTTGGTCGCGCAGGTCGTCCAGTACGCAGCCGGGCTCGATGCGCGCGCGGCGCGCTTGCGGGTCGATCGCGACGATCTGGTTCAGGTGATAGGAGAAATCCATCACCACCGCGGTATTGCAGCATTGCCCGGCCAGGCTCGTGCCGCCGCCGCGCGAGAGCACCGGCGCGTCGTGCTCGCGGCAGATGCGCAGGGTTTCGATGACGTCCTTCGCATGCCGTGGCTTGACCACGCCGATCGGCACCTGGCGGTAGATCGAGCCGTCGGTGGCGTACAGCGCGCGGCTGCCGTCGTCGAAGCAGACCTCGCCTTCCAGCGCCGCCGCCAGGTCCTGCGCAAGCACGGTGGCGGCGGCGCTGGAGAAGGCGAAGCGGTCGCTGTGCGAGTGGCGCACGCGCGGCGGCGCCAGCGGCAGCACGGCCGCGTCGCGGCGGGCGTCCGGCCGGTCGCGGCCGTGGCTGGACGATGCGGCCGCCTCGGCCCCGGGCGAGCCGGGCGCGCGCGGAAACGAAGGAACCGAACCGTGCTCCCGCTGCTTGGTCATGTCTGCCAACCTTCCTCGACGCGGTAGCGCCGCGCGTCGGATGCCTTGAGGGTGAGGCCCAGCCCGGGTGCGTCCGCATCGACCACCAGTGCGCCGTCGCGCAGCGCGGGCAGGCCGTCGAAGAACATCGACTCGATCCGTGCGTGGTCGTGGAAGTACTCCACGTGCTCCAGGTGCCCGACCGCGCTGCACACGTGCGCGTGCAGGTGCGGCGCGCAGTGGGCCGACACCGGGATGCCGAAGCCATGCGCGAGCGCGGCCGTGTGCAGGAAGCCGGTGAAGCCGCCGCAGCGGGTACCGTCGACCTGCAGCACGTCGACCGCCCCGGCATCGAGCATGCGGCGGAAGTACCAGGTGTCCCAGCCGTATTCGCCGGCGGCGATGGCCATGCCGGCCGGCGCGCGGTCGCGCAGCAGGCGCAGCCCTTCCAGGTCGTCCGAGGACACCGGCTCTTCGAACCAGTCGACGCCCTCGTGCGCGTAGCGCTCGGCCAGCGCCAGCGCCTGTTTGCGCGCGTAGGCGCCGTTACCGTCGACCATCAGCGCGGGCGCCGTGCCGATCGCCTCGCGCGCGGCGCGCACGCGCGCCGGATCGTCGTGCGGATGCGTGCCCACCTTCATCTTCACCCGCGCCATGCCCTGCTCGGCCCAGCCGGCGAGTTGCTCCTGCAGGCGTTCGACCGGATAGGATGTGAAGCCACCGCTGCCGTACACCGGCACCGCCTCGCGCGCGCGGCCCATCAGCCGCACCACCGAGGTGCCGTGCAGGCGCGCCTTCAGGTCCCACAACGCCACGTCGACCGCGGCGATGGCCATCAACCCCACGCCGGGGCGGCCGACGTTGCGCAGGCTGCGGTTCATCGCGTGCCATGCGCCGGCGATGTCGTCGGCGTCGTGGTTGAGCAGCACGTCGCGCAGCGGGTCGGCGATCACCGCGCCTGCCGCGGCGTGCGCGTAGGTCCATCCCAGGCCGGTGTAGCCACCGGCGGAGACCTGCACCAGCACCAGCGTGGTGGCGTCCCAGGCGATGGTGCCGTCGGCCTCCGGCGCATCGGTGGGAATGCGGTAAGCACTCACCTCGATGCGTGCGATGCGGCGCGTTGCGGGAACGGTCGCGGCTGGCGAGGGCCGCGCGGCGTTCATCGCTGGCTGTGCGGCAGGATGCCGGCGAGCACCTGGCGCAGGCTCTGCTTGATGATGCCGGCCTCGTCGGGGTCGCCCTTGGCCAGCGCGGTCATGTAGTCCTTCGCCTGTTTCCAGGTGATGTGCGGCGGCAGCGGCGGCACGTCCGGGTCGGCGATGATGTCCAGCAGCACCGGGCGATCGGCGGCGAAGGCCTGCTCCCAGGCGCTGCCGAGATCCTCGGGCCGATCCACGCGGATCGCCTTGAAGCCGAGCAGCTCGGCGTACTTGGCGTAGGAGAACTCCTCGACGTACTGCGACTGGGTGAACTTCGGATCGCCGCCCAGCGCGCGCTGCTCCCAGGTCACCTGGTTGAGGTCGTCGTTGTGCAGCACCATCACCACGAAGCAGGGGTTGGACCACTGCTTCCAGTACTGCTTGACGGTGATCAGCTCTGCGTTGCCGTTCATCTGCATGGCGCCATCGCCGACGATCGCCAGCACCGGCCGCCCGGGATGGGCGAACTTCGCCGCGATGGCGTAGGGCATGCCGCTGCCCATGGTGGCGAGCTTGCCCGAGAGCGACGCCATCATCCCGGAGCGGATCTTCACGTCGCGCGCGTACCAGTTGGTGTGCGAGCCGCAGTCGCCGCAGATGATGGTGTTGTCCGGCAGGCGTGGGGAGAGCTCCCAGAAGATGCGCTGCGGGTTGATCGGATTGGCCGGCTCCATCGCCTTGGCTTCCAGATCGCGCCACCATTTGCGCACGTTGAGCTCGATGCGCTCGCGCCAGTCCGGGTTGTCCTTCGGCTTGAGCAACGGCAGCAGCCGTTCGAGCACCTGCGCGCTGTCGCCGATCAGGTTCACTTCCGTCGCGTAGCGCATCGACACGTTGCGCGGGTCGATGTCGATCTGCACCGCGCGCGCCTGTCCTTCCTCGGGCAGGAACTCCGAGTACGGGAAGGTCGTGCCGACCATCAGCAGGGTGTCGCAGTCGTTCATCAAGTCCCAGCTCGGCTTGGTCCCGAGCAGGCCGATCGAACCGGTGACGAACGGCAGGTCGTCCGGCAGCGCCGCCTTGCCGAGCAGCGCCTTGGCGATGCCCGCATCGAGCCGGTTGGCTACCGCGACCACCTGGTCGCCGGCATGCATGGCGCCGGCGCCGATCAGGATCGCCACCTTGCGGCCGTCGTTGAGCAGATCGGCGGCGCGCTTGATGTCTTCGTCGCCCGGCACCGGGCAGGGGTTGGCGTAGCCGATGCCGGTATAGACGTCGTTGTGCTTGCGCGGCGGGTGCCGGACCGCCGGCAGCTCCTGGATGTCGTTGGGCACGATCACGCAGGTGACGGTGCGTTGTGCCGCCGCGATACGGATCGCGCGATCCACCACCTGGCGCACCTGCACCGGCGAAAGGATGGTCTCGACGTAGCCGCAGACGTCCTGGAACAACACCTGCAGGTCGACCTCCTGCTGGAAGTCGCTGCCGATCGCACTGCGCGCGGACTGGCCGACGATGGCGAGCACCGGCATGTGGTCCATCTGCGCGTCATACAGGCCGTTCAACAGGTGGATCGCGCCGGGACCGGAGGTCGCCATGCAGACGCCGATCTCGCCGGTGAACTTGGCATGGCCACCGGCCATGAAGGCGGCCATTTCCTCGTGGCGCACGCGCACGTAGTCGAAGCGGTCGGCGGCGCGCCCCATCGCGCCCATGATTCCGTTGATGCCGTCGCCGGGGAAACCGAAGATGCGCCGAAGGCCCCAGTCGGTGAGGCGTTGCAGGATGAAGTCGCCGACGGTTTCGCTCATGGGTTGCTGGCTCCTGGCAGGCGCGGCGCGGACGAAACGCAAGGGCTCGCCTCGCGCGGGACGCGCGTGCCTGTCAGAGCTTCAGGGAATCTGGCAAGGATCGGCGACACGGCGGACCGCCGGGCCGACACGCGCTGGGGATCGGTCTGCCCTACCTTGCCGCGGGCGCGGTCATGCGCGGGTGAAAGCGATGCGATGCGGGCGCGACGCACGGCGCATGTTTCTGCGGGTCCGCACGCCCTCCCCGAGCGGGGAGGGCATGGATGCTCACTCGCCTTCCATCTCGTCCTCGAAGCGCAGGTGCTTCACGCTGCGCCCGTTGCGGCGCACCAGCTTGAGCGCCTCGATGCCGATGCGGATGTGCGCCTCGACGTACTTCTCGGTCACGCTGCGGTCGCTGGCCTCGGTCTTGACGCCTTCGGGGATCATCGGCTGGTCCGACACAAGCAGCAGCGCGCCGCAGGGGATCTTGTTGGCGAAGCCGGCGGCGAAGATCGTCGCCGTTTCCATGTCCACCGCCATGCAGCGGGTGCGACGCAGATAATCCTTGAACGCCTCGTCGTGCTCCCATACGCGCCGGTTGGTGGTGTAGACGGTGCCGGTCCAGTAGTCGTGGCCGAGGTCGCGGATCATGGTGGAGACCGCGCGCTGCAACTGGAACGCCGGCAGCGCCGGCACCTCCGGCAGCAGGTAGTCGCCGGAGGTGCCCTCGCCGCGGATCGCGGCGATCGGCAGCACCAGGTCGCCGAGCTGGTTCTTCTTCTTGAGCCCGCCGCACTTGCCCAGGAACAGCGCGGCCTGCGGCTGCACGGCGCTCAACAGGTCCATCACCGTCGCGGCATTGGGGCTGCCCATGCCGAAGTTGATCAGGGTGATGCCGTCGGCGGTGGCGTTGGGCATCGGCCGGTCGCGGCCCTGCACTTCGACGCCGTGCCATTGGGCGAACAGCTCCACATATAGGCCGAAATTGGTCAGCAGGATGTGCTGGCCGAATTGCTCCAGCGGCGTGCCGGTATAGCGCGGCAGCCAGTTGGAGACGATCGCTTGCTTGTCTTTCATGGGGTATCCCGGGAAAACGCGCCGCGGTCGCGGCACGCGCGCCGGCGACGCCACGCCGGCAGGGACCATTTCTCGAGTCCGCGCCATTCTACGGGGAGCGGCCCGCGGCCGTCACTCAAGCCGGCTTCGCACAGGCCGATAAGCCTGTCGGGAACCGCGCAGCCAGACCCAGGTCACAGCATCGACGCGCGTGTTATGTTCGGCGCGTCATTGACCAAGGGGGAATGACACGATGCGGATGGGCTTGGCGATCGACGCATCCTGCGACCTGCCGCAGGCGTTCCTCCGGGAACACAACATCGCGGTCATGCCGATCGCCGTGAAGCTCGACGGCAGCGTGTTCAAGGACGACCGCGACCAGGAAGAGATCGAGCGCTTCCTCTACATGAAGCTGGCCGGCACCCATGCGGCGGAAACCGAGCCCTGCTCGGTCGAGGACGTGCAAAGGCTGTTTCTGGACAAGCTGGTGCTGGAACACGATTGCGTGTTCTGCCTGACCATCACCGCCACGCGCAGCCCGATCCACGAGCACGTGCTCAAGGCCAGCTTCGCAATCCTCAAGAACTACCGCGAGGTGCGCGACCGCGCGGGCGTGCCGGGGCCGTTCCTGATGCGCGTGGTCGACACGCGCAACGTGTTCGCCGGCGAGGGCCCGGCGGTGTTCGAGGCGACCCGGCTGATCCGCGCCGGCGAGGCGCCGCCCGCCATCCGCGAACGGCTGGGCCTGATCGCCAACCATACCTACGCCTACATGCTGCCGCGCGACCTGCACCACCTGCGCAGCCGCACCCGCAAGCGCGGCGACCGCAGCGTCAGCCTGTTCAGCGCGGTGGTCGGCACGGCGCTGGACATCAAGCCGCTGCTGCGCTGCTTCCGCGGCGAAACCGGCCCGGTCGGCAAGGTACGCGGCTTCGAGCACGGCGCCGAGACGCTGTTCGGCTACGCCGCGCGCCGTGTGCGCGCCGGGTTGATGGTGCCGGTGGTGTGCGTCAGCTACGGCGGCAACCTGGCCGAGCTGGCCAAGCTGCCCGGCTACGACGGTCTGCGCCAGGCCTGCGAGGAGACCGGCGTGACCCTGCTGGAAGCACCGATGAGCATCACCGGCATGGTCAACGTCGGCGAGGGCGCGGTCACGCTCGGCTTCGCCGCCGAGGAACACGAGCCCGATTTCTGAAACTCCAGCACGCGCGCACCGTTCCCTCTTCTCATAGGAATGAGGGTGAAGGGCGAGGCTCGCGGTAAGCCCGGCAAGGACGAACTCCAAGCCCGCATCCGGTTCACCCGCGCAGCCCTAGAATCCACCCCATGCGCCGCCTCCTGCCCGCCTCCATGTTGCTGGCCCTCGGCCTGCTCGCCGTCGGCCATGTGCGGCATGCCTGTGCGGCGACCACCGTCTACGAATGCACCGCCGCCGACGGCCGGGTGACCTACCAGGACACGCCCTGCCCCGCGGGCCAGCGGCAGCGCACGATGCAGGTGGCCGACGCACCCGCGGCCCCGCTGCCTGCCACCGCACCACCGGCGCCTGTGGCCCCGCCCGAACAAGCACCGCCGCCACCGGCGCCCCAGCCCACCGCGCCGCTGCCGGTGATGTACACCTGCGTGCGCGCCACCGACGGCAAGACCTATCTCAGCGACAACGGCAACCCACCGCCCTACCAGGCGCCCTACGGTGTGCTCGGTGCCGAGCAGCTGCCGCTGTCGGAGGTGTACGGACCCGACCGCGGCGCCGCCGGCATCTCCGCGCCGGAGGCCAACCGCGGCCGCGTCACCTCCGGCCTGGTGGCGAACAACTACGTGTGGGTGCAGGACCAGTGCCGCGAGCTCGACGTCGAGGAGACCTGCCAGGCCCTGCAGGACGCCTACGACAAGAACGAGCACAAGCTCAACAACGCGTTCAAGAGCCAGCGTCCGCCGCTGGAGAAGCGCGAGGCGCAGCTGCAGGCGCAACTGGCCAACTGCGGCGGGTGAACCGGATCCTTAGGATGGGCTTCAGCCCACCATGCTCGGCGGCGCGAGGGCGGTGGGCTGAAGCCCACCCTACGGAAGGCTAGAAACCGTAGCTCAAGAACCCGCCATCCACCGCCAGCACCTGCCCGGTGATGTAGCCGGCCGCCGGCAGGCACAGGAAGGCCACCGCAGCAGCCACCTCCTCCGGCTCGCCGATACGCTTGAGCGGCGTGCGCTCGAGCACCTCCTCGAGGTAGTCCGGATCGGCCAGCGCCGGTTCCGAACGCTGCGTGCGGATATACCAGGGCGCCACCGCGTTGACGCGGATGCCGTCGACCGCCCACTCCACCGCCAGGTTGCGGGTGAGCTGGTGCAGCGCGGCCTTGGTCATGCCGTAGGGCGAGCCGGTGCGCACGTGCAAGGCGCCGGACACCGAGCCCACGTTGACGATCGCCGCGTTGCCATGCTCGACCAGGTGCGGATGCGCCAGGCGGCACATCTCGAAGGCGCTGAACAGGTTCTGCTCGAAGATGGCGCGGTAGTCCGCGCTTTCATACGCGAGCGTGGCGTCGGGCGCGTTGCCGCCGGCGTTGTTGACCAGCAGCGAGACCGGCGCGTCGATGTCCGCGATCCAGTCGAACACCGCCAGACGTTCTTCCTCATCGGTCAGGTCCGCGCCGAAGGCCAGCACCTCACGGCCGGGCAGGTCTTCGGCGAGTTCGGCGCGAACCTGTTCGAGGTGCACGTCGTCGCGCGCCACCAGCAGCAGGTCGGCGCCCAGGCCGCCGAGCTCGCGCGCGACGGCCAGGCCGATGCCCTTGCTGGCGCCGGTGATCAGGGCGGTGTGGCCGGTGAGCTGCCAGGCGTCGGTGCGCAGGTTCATGGGCAAGAGCTTAGCCGATGCGCTTGCCGCGATCGCCGGGCGGCGGGACACTGCAGCCTGGTCGACCTGGGGATCACCATGAAGCCATTGCTGCCGCTCGCCTGCCTGCTCGCGCTCGCCGGTTGCTCGAACAAGGCGCCCGAACCGCAGGCCACTGCCACGTCCAAGCGCGTGGCCACGCCGTGGGACGACATGAAAAAGGACGAACAGAAAGCCAAGGACGTGCAGAAGCTGGTCGACGACCACGCCAAGGAGCAGCAGAAGGCGCTGGACGACGCCGGGCAGTAGCCACCATCCGATGGACGCAGGATCGAAGCCGCGATGCCCGCTATCGAGCCCTTCCCTCGTGAACGCGGGGGAAGGTGCCGACAGGCGGATGGGGGCGCTCTAGGGCGAGGCGCACGGTCGAGCCTTTCGCAAGGCCTCCCCCATCCGCCCTGCGGGCACCTTCCCCCGTGAACGGGGGAAGGACTCGGAGCGCCTTCAGCGCGGCGCGCAGAAACAGTAGGCGTAGACGTTCGGCCGGCCGGCCTGCGCATGGCGCAGCAGCTTGAGTTCGGGCGCCAATTGGGGCAGCTCGGCCAGCCACGACGGCAGGCGCAGGCCGTAGCCCTGGGCCACCTGCAGCATCGCGCTCTGGTTCATGCCCACCAGGAACTGCTCGAAGCCGCCCAGCGGCGCCTCGACGTAGTGCACGTGGTAGTCCTTGCCCAGCTTGGCCAGCGACGCCGCCGCGTCGAGCGCAGCGTCCATGCCGCCGAGCTGGTCGACCAGGCCACGCTCCAGCGCCTGGCGGCCGGTCCACACGCGGCCCTGGGCGATCGTGTCGATGGCATCGAAGGTCTTGCCACGCGCCTGCGCCACCTTGCCGACGAAGTCGCGGTAGCCCTTGTCGATGATCGCCTGGATCACCGCGCCGGCCTTCGGATCGAGCGGCCGGGTGATGTCGAAGGCACCGGCCATCGGCCCGGTGCCCACGCCGTCGCTGTGGATGCCGATCTTGTCCAGCGCGCCGGGCACGGCGTAGTACATGCCGAAGATGCCGATCGAGCCGGTGATCGTGTTGGGATCGGCGACGATGCGGTCGGCATTCATCGCGATCCAGTAGCCGCCGCTGGCCGCCACGTTGCCCATCGAGACCACCACCGGGATGCCGGCCTTGCGGGTCAGCTCGACCTCGCGACGGATCTGCTCGGCGGCGTAGACCTCGCCGCCGGGCGAGTTGATGCGCAGCACCAGCGCCTTCGTGCGCCGGTCGTGCCGCGCGGCGCGGATCAGCGCGGACGTCGAGTCGCCGCCTACGCTGCCCTGCGGCTGGCGGCCGCCGACGATCTCGCCTTCGGCCACCACCACCGCCACGCCCGGGGCGAACGGGCTGTCGTGCTCGAGGTTGGCGACGTAGCGCGAAAGCTCGACCTGGCGGAAGCCCTCCTGCGGCTTGTCGCCGGCCGGCACGCCGGCCTTGCGCATCATCGCGTCGAGCTGCGCGCGAGTGGCGGTGCCGTCGACCAGGTGTTCGTCCTGCGCCAGTTGCGCCAGGTCGCCCTGGGTGCGTGCGATGGCGTCGGGCAGGTTGTCGATGTCGGCGCGGAACACCGCCGGGTCGAGCTGGCGCAGCTTGGCCACCTCGTCGATGTATTCGTCCCACAGGCCGCCCATCCAGAAGCGGTCGGCGGCCTTGGAGTCGTCCGAGGCGTGGTCGAGGATGTAGGGCTCGGCGGCGCTCTTGTAGCGGCCGACGCGGAACAGGTGCACGTCCACGCCGAGCTTGTCGAGCAGGTCCTTGTAGAACAGCCGGTAGCTGGCCAGCCCTGTGATCATCACGCCGCCCTGCGGGTCGAGCAGGATGCGGTCGGCGTGCGCGGCCAGGTAGTACTGGCCCTGGTCGAAGTTCACGCCCCACACGATCACCGGCTTGCCGGCGGCGCGGAAGCGGTCCAGCGCCGCGCCGACCTCGCGCAGCGTGGCGAAGCCGCCGCCCTTGAGCTCGTCCGGCAGCAGGAGGATGCGGCTGATCCGCTTGTCGTGCGCGGCGGCGTCGATGGCGCCGACCAGGTCGCGCATCTGCACCTGCTTCGGCGGCTCGCCGGACAGGCTCTGCAGCGCGCGCTGCAGCGGCTCGATGCTGTACTGCTCGACCAGCTCGCCCTTGGGCTGCAGCACCAGCACGCTGCCGTCCTTGATGGTGTGCGCCAGCCGGTTGCCGGCCACGCCGCCGACGATCAGCAGCAGCACCACGAACAGCAGCGCGAAGAACACCAGGTTGAGGATCACCAGCCGCACCACGTTGAAGCCGCGCCCGATCACCCGCAGGAAGGCCCAGAATCCGTTCGGGCGGTGCAGCGGCGGCGGGGTGCTCATCGGTCGATCCTGGGCGTGCTAGAGATGATCGTTGAGCGTAACCGCTTGCGAACGCACCGTCATGCTGTCTTCCGGCGGGACCGCCTGCCAGCGGTGCCGCCAGGCGCTGCGCCAGAAACGCGTGAACAGCAGCACCGCCGCCACGCTAAGGCCCGCAATCAGCCCCATCCACATGCCGCGCGCGCCCAGGCCGTGCCGGAACGCCAGCCACCAGCCCACCGGCATGCCCACGCCCCAGTAGGCGAACAGGGTGATCGCCATCGGCACGCGGGTGTCCTTCAGGCCGCGCAACGCCCCGTTGGAGGCGACCTGGATGCCGTCGGAGAACTGGAACAGGCCGGCCAGCACCAGCAACTGCGCGGCCAGCGCGATCACCGTGGCGTTGCCGGTGTACAGCGAGGCGATCGCATGCGGCAGGCCCAGCATCAGCGTAGCCGAGACCAGTTGCGTGACCAGTGCAAGGCCGATGCCGCAGAAGCCGGCATAGCGCACGCCGCGCGCGTCGTTGCGGCCCACCGCATTGCCGACGCGCACGGTGATCGCCATGGCTAGGCCGAGTGGGACCATGAAGAATACCGAGGCCACGTTGATCGCCACCTGGTGGCTGGCCACGACGTCCTCGCCCATGGTGCCGATCAGCAACGCCGTGGCCACGAACAGTCCGGCCTCGGCCAGCAGCGTCACCGCCATCGGCAGGCCGATGTGCAGCAACGCGCCGATGCGCCGCCAGTGCGGCCACTCGAAGCGCTCGAACAGGTTCAGCCCGCGGTAGTTGCGATGGCACAGCACATAGACGAGGAAGCCCAGCATCTCCAGCCACAGCACCAGCGCCGTGGCGATGCCGCAGCCGCGCGCGCCCTGCGGCGGCAGGCCCAGCTTGCCGAACATGAAGACGTAGCCCAGCGGCGCCAGCACGGCCAGGCCGCCCAGGCTGAACATCATCGACGGCCGCGTCAGCGACAGACCCTCGGACAAGCCGCGCAGGGTGAAATAGCACGCCAGCGCCGGCGCGCCCCAACTGATCGCATGCAGGAATTCGTTGACGTCGTGACGCAAGCCCGGCGTCACGCCGATAAGGTTGACCAGCGGTTCGGCATGGCGCACGCCGAACCACAGCAGCGCGCCCAGCATCACCGCCAGCCACAACGCCTGGCGGAACACCGCGCCCACTTCCGGCCGCCGGTTGGCGCCATCGAGCTGCGCGACCGACGGCGGCACCGCCATCATCACGCCGATGCCGCTGACGATCGCCAGCGTCCACACGCTGGTGCCCACCGCCACCGCGCCCAGCACGTGCGCGCTGAAATGCCCGGAGAGCACCGCGTCGACCACGTTGGTGCCGACCGCCGCCAGTTGCGCGGCCACCAGCGGCAGGGCCAGGCGCACGGTGGCGCCGACCTCGTGCACGACGCGCGCGCGATCGATGGTCTTCATCGGCTCTTGCATCCAGGGAGGGCGCGCCATTCTAGCCGAGTCGGCAGGGCTGCCCCGCGCGGCCTGCTGTGCCAAGATCGCACGCTTTCATAGGGGCGGTACCTCATGAACGAGCTGACCGAAGCCGGCACGCTGCATTGCGCCAACTGCGCCACGCCGCTGGAAGGCGAGTTCTGCCACCACTGCGGCCAGTCCGTGCACAGCGTGCTCAAGCCCGTGCATCACATGCTCGAAGACGGCATGGATATGTTCCTGCACGTGGACGGACGCATCTTCCACACGCTGCCGCCGCTGCTGACCAAACCCGGCTTCCTCACGCTCGAATATTTCTCCGGGCGCCGCCAGCGCTACGTCGCCCCGTTCCGGCTGATGTTCGTGCTGTGCCTGCTGGCGTTCTTTGCCTTCCACCTGGCGGTGGACGTGGTGGTGAACAAGCGCGCGACAGCGAGGACAGGAGGCGGAGAGAACACGTTCGCCCAGGCGCGTACCGCGCAGGAAGTGCAGACCAAGTTGGCCGAGAGCCTCGGCGCGCTCGAAGTCACGCGCAAGACCGTGCCGACGGTCGCATTGCCCGGAATCGATGCTGCCGAGAACAAGTTGCGCGAGCAGGCAAACATGCGCCTGACCGAGTTGGGCAAGGCGCCGGCACGGGCGTCCAGTGCCGCGGCGGACGACGTAGCGGGCCCTGATCGCCCGGTGCACCTGACCAGCAAAATGGACCATCAGATCGTCCACGTCGCCTGGTTGCCGCAGTTCATGAACGAGCGGCTGGATCTTTACGTGCACCGCATGCTGGCCAACATCAAGGAGGCCTTCGACGACGAGAACCCGGAGGCCCGCCAGTTGGCCCGGGAGCGGCTGATCACGGGCGTGTTCGCCGTGCTGCCGCAGGCGATGGTCGTGATGATCCCGATCTTCGCCCTGTTGCTGAAACTGTTCTACGTGTTCAAGCGCCGGCTCTACATGGAGCACCTGATCGTGGCGCTGCACAGCCATGCCTTCCTGTTTCTCGCGCTATTGCTGGTGACCGTAATCGGCATGCTTTCGACCTGGCTGCGGCCGCACCTGGCATGGACCGGCCATGCCCTCGGTTATCTGCAGGGGGCCGTGCTGTTGTGGATGCCGGTCTACCTGTTGGCGATGCAAAAGCGCATCTACCACCAGCGCTGGCCGATGACCGTGGTCAAGTACTGGTTCGTGGGCTGGTGCTACTTCTGGCTGCTGTCCACGGTGCTGGGTCTGGCGCTCGTCCTGGGCGCCGGGCACTGAACCGCCCGATAGCGGCCTCAGCCGACCGGAAAACTGCCTGTCATGGCGGTTGTGCACAGCGTCATGGGGCTGTCAAGGGCGCTCCAGACGGCATGAGCCGTACGTGAACAGCGTCACATGCGGACGCGCAAGTCATTGATTGTTAGGTCCTAAATTTGCTGGTTATTTTTTGCCCAGCGCGTACGCGAGGGCATCGTGACAGGGCTTTGACCACGCTCTCCCCGGGCCGTCCACAGACTTATCCACAAGCTTTGTGGATAAGGGAAATTTCCGCCGGAGGAGAGTCACTTAGGAACTATTCCTAGATGACAGGGCAGCAAGCCGGCGCCCGGCCGCAGGGCACCGCGCGCGAGCCGTTACACTGGGCCGCCCACGAGGTCGCCATGCCCGCCGTCGTCCGCGTCGCCCTGCCGGTTCCGCTCGCCCGCCTGTTCGACTACCTGTCCCCCGCCGGCGGCGTGGCGGCCGGCAGCCGCGTGCTGGTGCCGTTCGGGCGAAAGAAGATGGTGGGCGTGGTGGTGGCGACCGACGTCGAGGCCGCCGTGGCGGGCACGCGCCTGAAGAGCGTGCTGCGCGTGCTGGACGACGGTCCGCTGCTCGATGCCGAGCTGATGCAGACCCTCGCCTGGGCCGCGGACTACTGGCTGGCCGCGCCGGGCGAGGCCTACGCCAACGCGCTGCCGCTGGCGCTGCGCGAGCCGAGGCCGCTGCCGGAAACGAGCGAGCCGTGGTACGCACTCACCGTGGCCGGGCAGAGCGCACGCGACGCCGGCAGCCGGCGTGGCTCCAGCCGGTCGCTGCTCGATCTGCTGGCCGGCGCGTCGCAAGGCGCCGCGGAGCTGGACGTCGCCCTGCCCGGTTGGCGCCCCGCCGCACGCCGCCTGCTGGAGGCGGGGCTGGTCGAGCAACGCGCGCCCGCGCCGGCGGCAGCGGCTCCCAACCCCGCGCCGCCGCTGAGCACCGAACAGCAGGCCGCGGTGGACGCGATTGCGAGCGCGTTCGGCCGTTTCCAGCCGTTCCTGCTCGATGGCGTCACCGGCAGCGGCAAGACCGAGGTCTACCTGGCGCTGATCGCCCAGGCGCTCGCAGCCGGAAGGCAGGCCCTGCTGCTGGTGCCGGAGATCGGCCTGGCGCCGCAGACCGTGCGCCGCCTACGCGAGCGGCTGGGCGTGCCGGTGGAGGTGATTCATTCCAACCTCGCCGAAGGCGAACGCGCGCGCGCCTGGCTGCGTGCGCGCAGCGGCGAGGCGCGCGTGGTGTTGGGTACCCGCTCGGCGGTGTTCACCCCGTTGCCGCAGGCCGGGCTGATCGTGGTCGACGAGGAGCACGACGGCGCCTACAAGCAACAGGAAGGCTTCCGCTACCACGCACGCGACCTGGCGCTGGTGCGCGGCCGGGCGCTGGGCGTGCCGGTGCTGCTGGGTTCGGCCACGCCGTCGCTGGAGTCGCTGGCCAACGTCGAGGCCGGGCGCTATCGCGCGCTCCACCTGCGCGCGCGTCCCGGCGCAGTGCAGCCGCCGCAGGTGCAGATCGTCGACATGCGCGCGCAGCGGCTTGACCACGGCCTGTCGCCCGCGCTGCTGGCGGCGGTGGCCGAGACGGTCGCCCGCGGCGAACAGGCGCTGGTGTTCCGCAATCGCCGCGGCTACGCACCCGTACTGTTGTGCCATGCCTGCGGCTGGCACGCCGAATGCCCGCGCTGCGAGCGCCCGATGACGCTGCACGCGCAGCGGCGCACGCTGGTCTGCCACCACTGCGACCGCCACGCGGCCGTGCCAGGTACCTGCCCTGCTTGCGGCGGCGCCGAACTCAAGCCCCAGGGCCAGGGCACCGAGCGGCTGGAAGAAGCCCTGGCGGCGCGCTTTCCCGACGTGCCGGTATGGCGCATCGACCGCGAAACCACCCGCCGCCGCGACGCCTTCGAGCAACTGCTCGAAGGTCTCCAGGACGACGCCGCCGCGATCCTGGTCGGCACGCAGATGCTGGCCAAGGGCCACGACCTGCCCAACCTCACGCTGGTGGCCATCGTCGGCGTGGACGAAGGCCTGCACAGCGTGGACTTCCGCGCCGGCGAGCGGCTGGCCCAGCTCGTCGTGCAGGTGGCCGGGCGCGCCGGCCGCGCACGCAAGCCCGGCCGCGTGCTGCTGCAGACGCACCATCCCGACCATCCGCTGCTGCGCGGCCTGCTCGCGCAGGGCTATGCGGCCGCCGCACGCGAACTGCTGGCCGAACGACGACAAGCGATGCTGCCGCCGTACAGCCACCAGGCGTTGCTGCGCGTGGAGGCGCACCAGCGTGCAGCCGTCGATGGCTTCCTCGCCGAGGCGCTCGCCGCCCTGCCTGCCGATCCGGCGCTGCGCGTCGCCGGGCCGATGCCCGCGCCGATGCCGCTGCGCGCCGGCCGCCATCGCGGACAACTGCTGATCGAGGCGGACGCCCGTGGGCCGCTGCACGCCGCGCTGCGACCATGGCCGCACGCGCTTGCCGGGCTGCCATCGGCGCGCCGCGTGCGCTGGTCGCTCGACGTCGATCCGATCGATCTCTACTGAAAACGTCGCGCGTCCCGTCGCTGCCCTAGGGGCCACGCGTATTCGGTTTGCGCGCGCCAGGTGGGAGAATAGACGGGACAGATCCCTGCAAAGGCAAGCCCATGGATGAAGGCCCGGCGCTTCCCCACGTCGTGATCCTCGGCGGCGGTTTCGGTGGATTGGCCGCCGCGCGCGGACTGGCCGATGCGCCGGTACGCATCACCCTGGTGGACCGGCGCAACCATCATCTGTTCCAGCCGCTGCTCTACCAGGTCGCCACCGCCGGACTGTCGGCGCCCTCGATCGCCGCGCCGCTGCGACAGATCCTGCGCAGGCAGGACAACGCCACGGTGCTGCTCGACGAGGCGCTGGACGTGGATCTCGCCGCACGGCGCGTGCGCTTTGCCGGCGAAACGCTCGACTACGACTTCCTGGTCGTCGCCACCGGCGCCACCCACGCCTACTTCGGCCACGACGACTGGGCGCGCTGGGCGCCCGGGCTGAAGACGCTGGACGACGCCTTCGCGATCCGCCGCCGCGTGCTGCTCGCCTTCGAACGCGCCGAGCGCGAGGATGACCCGGCGCGGCGCCAGGCCTGGCTCAACTTCGTGGTAGTCGGCGGCGGCCCGACCGGCGTGGAACTGGCCGGCACGCTGGCCGAGATCGCGCGGCACACGCTGCCGCGCGAGTTCCGCCGCAGCGACCCGCGCCTCGCGCGCGTGCTGCTGGTCGAAGCCGGCCCGCGGCTGCTGGCGGCGTTCGATCCAGCGCTTTCGGCCAAGGCGCAGCGCCAACTCGAACGGCTGGGCGTGGAGGTGCTGACCGGCACCGCGGTGACGGCGATCGATGGCGACGGCGTGTGCCTCGGGGAGACCCGGCTCGACGCCTGCACCGTGTTGTGGGCCGCCGGCGTGGCCGCCTCGCCGCTGGGCCGGCGACTGGATGCGCCGGTCGACCGCGCAGGCCGCGTGCGGGTGGCCGCGGATCTCAGCCTGCCCGCGCACCCGGAGGTGTTCGTGGTCGGCGACCTGGCCTGCATCGAGCGCGCCGACGGCACGCCGGTGCCGGGCGTGGCGCCCGCCGCCAAGCAGATGGGGCGCCATGTGGCCCACCGCATCCGCGCACGCCTCGACGCCGATTCGACACCCGCTCCGTTCCACTACAAAGATCAGGGCGCGCTCGCCACCATCGGACGCATGGCGGCGGTGGCACAATTCGGACGGTTGCGCCTGTCCGGTCCGCCGGCATGGTGGGTCTGGCTGGTCGCCCACATCTACTTCCTGATCGGCTTCCGCAACCGCCTGGTGGTGCTGCTGGATTGGGCCTGGGCGTACTGGACCTACGAGCGCCACGCCCGCATCGTCACCGGCGCCGACGCGGAAGCCGTACCCGCCGCGGACGAACGCCCCACCGACATTCCCTGAAGCCTCGGACCTTTCATCGTGCCCTCCCAACTCGAACAACTGCGCCAATACACCACCGTCGTCGCCGATACCGGCGACATCGACGCGATCGCCCGCTGGCGGCCGGTCGACGCCACCACCAATCCCTCGCTGCTGCTCAAGGTCATCACGCAGAGCAGCTACGCCTCGCTGCTGGAAGAGTCGCTGGCCTGGGCGCGGGCAAAGAGCCATTCGCGCGAGCAGCAACTGCTCGATGCCGGCGACCACCTGGCGGTGGCGGTCGGACGCAAGATCCTCGAGCTGGTGCCCGGACGTGTCTCCACCGAGGTCGACGCACGCCTGTCGTTCGACACCGATGCCAGCATCGCCAAGGCCGAACGGCTGATCGGGATGTACGAGGACGCGGGCATCAAGCGCGATCGCGTGCTGATCAAGCTGGCGTCCACCTGGGAGGGCGTGCGCGCCGCGCGCGAGCTGGAGCGCCGCGGCATCCAGTGCAACATGACGCTGCTGTTCGCCTTCGAGCAGGCGGTGGCCAGCGCCGAGGTGGGCGTGTTCCTGATCTCGCCGTTCGTCGGCCGCATCATGGACTGGTACGTGGCCAATACCGGCGTCAAGCAGTACGCGCCGGACGAGGATCCGGGTGTGCAGTCGGTGCGGCGCATCTACCGCTACTACAAGACGCACGGCTACGACACCGTGGTGATGGGCGCGAGCTTCCGCAACGTGGGGCAGATCCAGGCGCTGGCTGGCTGCGACCGCCTGACCATCAGCCCGGACCTGATGGAACAGCTGGACGCCTCGGAGGAGGCGCTGCCACGGCGCCTGTCCGACGATGGCACCCGCACCGAGCGGCCGCCGGCGATGGACGAGGCGCGTTTCCGCTGGGGCATGAACGAGGATGCGATGGCCAGCGACAAGCTGGCCGAGGGCATCCGCAAGTTCGCAGCGGACCAGCGCCAGTTGGAGAAGCTGCTCGCCGAACGGCTCTGACGCACCTTGCTCCCTCTCCCCTCCGGGGAGAGGCTGGGTGAGGAACCGGGGCTCGCGGGATGCCCACGGGGACATGGCTTTGTCTGTCGCTCTTGTGAGGCTTCCCTGCGACCTGCTGGTGGGCTGAAGTCCACTCTACGGTGCGCTGAGTAGGATGGGCTTCAGCCCGCCAGCCCCTCAACCGCAGCCCCTCGACACCGCGGGATGCGTTCGCACACGAAAGGGCGGCCAACGCCGATGCCGTCAAACACACTGCATGCCTCCCTCGCCTCAACTCCCGAGCGCCCGCGGGTAAAGCGGCGGCAGCTCCTCTAAGAGCAGGCGCTTACCCATCAAGGCGAGATGGCACCTAGCTCTTATCCCTCACCGGGCTGAGCAGGCCGTTTCTTTTGGTTACTTTTCTTTGGGCCAGCAAAGAAAAGTGACCCGAGCGCCGTCAGGCGATCGGAAGCCCGCCGCAGGCGAGCCAGGTCGCGGAGGCGTCCCGCAAGAGCGACAGACAAAACAAACCTCCCCGCGAGCCCCGACCCCTCACCCCAACCCTCTCCCCGGAGGGGAGAGGGAGCAGAAGCGTAAAAGCAAAAGCGGCCACGAGGGCCGCTTTTGTCATCTGCCGTGATGATGGCGCGGATCAGAACAGCGCGCGCATCTTCTTCATCGCGTTCGCCTCGACCTGGCGGATACGCTCGGCCGATACGCCGTACTCGTCGGCCAGGTCCTGCAACGTGGCCTTGTCCTCGTTGAGCCAGCGACGCTGGATGATGTCGCGCGAGCGGTCGTCGAGCTTGGCCAATGCGGTGGAGAGGGTCTCCATCTGGTTGTCGGCCTGGTCGGCGTCGGACACGTTGTCGTACGGATCGGCGCCGTCGTCGACCAGGAAGGCTTCCGGTGCGGGCTTGGCGTCGTCGTCCGCATCGGCCGGGGCCTCGAAACCGATGTCGCGGCCGGACAGGCGCGACTCCATCTCGCGCACAGTCGCCTCCGGCACGCCCAGGTCATGGGCGACCAGACGCACTTCCTCGGCGTTCATCCAGCCCAGGCGCTTCTTGCTCTTGCGCAGGTTGAAGAACAGCTTGCGCTGGGCCTTGGTCGTGGCGACCTTCACGATGCGCCAGTTGCGCAGGATGAACTCGTGCATCTCGGCGCGGATCCAGTGCACCGCGAAGCTGACCAGGCGCACGCCCTGGTCCGGGTCGAAGCGCTTGACCGCCTTCATCAGGCCGATATTGCCTTCCTGGATCAGGTCGCCCAGTTGCAGGCCGTAGCCCGAATAGCCGCGGGCCACGTGGACCACGAAGCGCAGGTGCGACATCACCAGCCTCTTGGCCGAGTTGAGGTCGTTCTCTTCGTTGAAGCGGCGCGCCAGCGCCTGCTCCTCGTCGTGGCTGAGCACCGGGATGCGATGCACGGCAGAAATGTAGGCATCCAGGCTGCCAACGACGCTGGGGATCGGCAGGTTGGCGGTCACCAAGGCTTGGGACATTTGGAACCTCCGGCAAGTAAAACGCAGCTTAGCACTCCACCGTTGAGAGTGCTAAAGCACCGAAAAGTTTCGGCTGCGGGATTTAATGAACCGAATCGTACAGCAATCCAGGCGGCGATGCCAGCCCTTTGCCGTGTGGCCAGCAGCCATTGTTCACGTGGCCGATCTATCGGTCGTGAACCGGGGTACGGCGGTGCGTCCACCGAGGCCGCTGCTTCAGCCGCGGCCCGGCAGGGCTATTACGGGTCGCGGGTGCCAGATTCCGCCAGCGTGACCCACACACCGTCGGGCACGTTGGCGTAGGCGACGTATCGGGCGTACGTGTCCTGCGAAATGCGCCCGCCGACGTAGGCGTACTGGCTGAAGTGCGCCCGCATGTCCTGCAGGCTGTTGGGCAACTCCGAACGGCTGAGCAAACCGTCGTGATTGGCATCGAGCTGTTCGAAGCGGGGGAAGTGTTGCGCCCCATCGCGAATGGCCGCCGCACCGGCCAACGGCCAGGCGACGGCAAGCGCGAGGAGAATGCCGAGCCAACGGTTTTGCATGGTCCTGCTCCCTGCCTGGAAACCTTTCCGTAAACTGCCGGCAGTCCTCTTGCCGGTCAAGCGGCCAGCCGTGAGCGCAGCGGTAGCGACCAGTCGATCGGTGGCTGACCGTGGCTCTCCAGGTAACGGTTGGCGGCGGAAAAATGCCCGTTGCCGATGAAACCCCGGTGCGCGGAAAGCGGCGAAGGATGCACCGAGCTCAGCACCAGGTGCCGGTTCGGATCGACCAGGCGGCCCTTGCGCTGCGCGTAGGCGCCCCAGAGCAGGAACACCAGCCCCTGGCGCTCGTGGTTCAGCGCCTCGATGGCAGCGTCGGTGAAGCCTTCCCAGCCCTTGTTCTGGTGCGCGCCGGCGCGGCCCTGCTCGACCGTCATCACGCTGTTGAGCAGCAGCACGCCCTGGTCGGCCCAGGGCGTGAGGCAACCGTGGTCCGGACGCGGAATGCCGAGGTCGCGCTCGATCTCGGCAAAGATGTTGACGAGCGAGGGCGGCACCGGCACGCCCGGGCGGACCGAGAAACACAACCCGTGCGCCTGGCCGGGGCCGTGGTAGGGGTCCTGGCCCAGAATCACCACCCGCACCTTGTCGAAGGGCGTATGCGCGAAGGCGTTGAAGATCTCCGGCCCGGGCGGATAGAGCACCTTGCCGGCACGCTTCTCGGCGCGCAGGAAGCCGGCCAGCGCACGCATGTCGGTGCGTTCCAGGTAATCGCCCAGGCGCGCCTTCCAGGAAGGCTCCAGGCGGATGCGTTCGGCCTCGGCGGTCTCGCTCACGCGCCCTCGGTCCGCTCGCGCAGGTGCCTGGCCACACGCAACTGGAACAGCAGCTTGGTGACCAGCAGTTTTTCCTCGACCGGCTTCTCGACCAGGTCGTTGGCGCCGGCCTTGAGCAGCGCGGCCTGGTTGGCCGGGTTCTCGTCGCCGGTCATCACCAGCACGGGCAGCTGCCCCTTGCCGTAGCCGAACTGGCTGCGGATCCGCTCGAGCAGGTCGCCGCCGGTAAGCTCGCCCTTCAGGCTGACGTCGGTGAGCACCACGTCGGCGCCGATACGGCCTTGCGCGCGGTCGGTCTCCAGCATGGCCAGGGCGTCCTCCACGCTGACCACGTGGCGCACGGTCAGGCCGATCTTTTCCAGCATGCGGCGGGTGGCCAGCGCCACCACGCGGCTGTCCTCGACGTAGAGCACGGTGCCTTCGGCGGTGTCCTCCGGCCGCACGTAGCCCCGGATGAAGTCGGCCAGCGCCTGAAAGCCCAGCGACTTGTCGAAATAGTCGGTGACGTCGCCCAGTTCGCGCTTGTGCAGGCGGGTGTCGACGTCGCCGGACACCACCACGATCGGCACGTAGGCCTGCGCCGATTCACGTACGTGGCGGGCCAGTTCCAGCCCGTCCATGTCAGGCAGGCGCAGCGCGATGGTGATGAAGTCGAACGGGCCCTGTTCGATCAGCTCGCGCGCCTCGGCACCGCTGCCGCAACCGACCAGCTCGGCTTCGGGCAGCTCGGCCTTGAGTACGCGCGTGATCAGCTGGCGCACCACCTTGGAGCCGTCCACCACCAGCACCCGCGGAGCGGTGCCGGCGCCACGGCTGCCGATGCCTGCATTCATGCCCCACCCATCCACATCCAACCCCGTGTACGCCCCGCGCGCAATCGGGGCTATCTTGCACCATCGCGCCGAGCGCGGGTTGCGAAGGCGATCACTAGGCCGCCTTGCGCAACTGCCGGGCGCTGACCAGCCGCGCGCCGATCCAGCCCAGCACGGCCGATGCCAGTGGTACGGCCAGCAACAGCCACCAGGGAAGCGCACCCAGTGTGAGGCTGCCGCCATAGGCGCGATCGAGCTCGGCGGCCGGACCGGCCAGCGCCAGTTCGATCGCCAGCGCCAGCAGCGAGGCCAGCACGCCGCCGAACAGGCCATACCAGATCCCGGCATACAGGTAGGGCCGGCGCACGAAGGCGCGACTGGCGCCCAGCAACATCAATACCCCGATCTCCTCGCTGCGCCCGGCGATGTCGGTACGCACGGTGTTGCCGACCACCAGCAGCGCGGCGAGCGCGAGCAGCACGGCCAGCACCAGCACCGCGCGATGGCCGACGCCCAGCAGGGCGTCCAGCCGCTGCCGCCACTGGCCACTGTCCTGCACCAGGTCGACCGCACGTTCGCCGCGCAGCGCTTCGACCAGCTTGCCCGCCGCCGCGGCATCCAGCCCGGCCCGGGGCTGCACCACCAGCACCCAGGGCAACGGGTTGGCATCGTCCAGCGCGTGCGCGGCCCCGGAGAAGCCCTGCAGCGTCGCCAGTTCGTCCAGGCCCTGCTGCGGCGTCTTGACGGCCACTGCCGCCACGTCCGCGCGCTGGCGCAGCTCGCCGGCCAGCAGGTTGGCCTGCGCGCCAGCCTGGTCGGCCTTGAGGAACACGCTGATCGCCGGGTTCTGGCCCAGCGCGCCGCCCATCGACTGCACGTTGGCCAGCAGCAGATAGAACGCCAGCGGCAGCGCCAGCGCCAGGCCCAGCACGGCGACGGTCATCAGCGTGCCGAGCGGGCGGCCGCCGAGCCGGCGCAGGCTCGCCGCCGCGCTCCAGCCATGGTGCTCGCGCCAGCCGCCGAAGCGGCGGGCCTGGCTGCGCTCGCTGCGGGGCGCGGCTTTTTCGGTGGCGACGGGCGCGTTCACAGCACCTCCTCCGCCGCGATGTCGGCCACCAGCCGGCCGTGGTCGAGCACCACCACGCGCTTGTGCATGCGCTTGATCAGCGGCAGGTCGTGGCTGGCCACCAGCACGGTGGTGCCGATCTCCTGGAACTCGGCGAACAGTCCCATGATCTCCACCGCCAGTTGCGGATCGAGATTGCCGGTCGGTTCGTCGGCGATCAGTACCGCCGGCCGCGCCACGATGGCGCGGGCGATGCCCACGCGCTGCTGCTCGCCGGTGGAGAGCGAGTCGGGCAACTGGCGCTCGTAGGACAACAGGCCGACCTTCTCCAGCGCCGCGCGCACGCGGCGGCTGCGTTCGGCCGGCGCGATGCCGCCGATCGTCAGCGGCAGCTCGACGTTGGCGAATACCGTGCGGTCCATCAGCAGGCGATGGTCCTGGAACACCATGCCGAGGCGCCGCCGCAGCCTCGGGATACCGCCGGTGCCGACCTTGGCGAGAGCCTGCCCGTCAACCACGATCTGCCCGTGCGAGGGCCGCTCGATCAGCGCGATCAGCTTGAGCAGGGTGCTCTTGCCGGCGCCGGAATGGCCGGTGACGAAGGCCATCTCGCCGGCCGCCACCTCGAAGGACAGTTGCGAGAGTGCCTCGTGGCCGCCCTCGTAGCGCTTGCTCACCTGGTCGAAGCGGATCACCGCGTGTGGTTCCTTGTCCCGCACCAGGGGCAAAGGATACGGGAATGCCTGGTGCGGTTGGTGCCCATCTAGCGCGGAAGAAGCTCCCGCTTCCGCGGGGTCACCCGGTTGCCACCAACCAAGCTCCCTCTCCCCGCCGGGGAGAGGGTTGGGGTGAGGGGTCACTCTTGCGACACGGTTTCGTCGAAGCGTGGCTTTGATGGAGCCCAGCGCGAGCCCCGCCCCTCATCCGCCCTTCGGGCACCTTCTCCCCGGAGGGAGAAGGATCGAACGCGTTCAGCGCCCGGTGAACAGGCGCGTCAGTCGGCGGAAGAAGCCCGGTTTCTTGCCGGCCGATTCCACGCCCGACTGCACCGCCACCTGCCGCGACGGCCGCGACGGACCGGCGGCACGCTCGCGCGGCGGCTTGCGCTCGCCATGCGGCACGCGGCTCTCCACCGGCGTCGCAGCCTGCGTTGCAGCGTGCTCGCCACCTTCGCGGCGACGGCCACGGCCGCCACGGCGACGGCGCCGCTTGTGCGGGCCTTCGCCACCCTCCGGTGCCGGAGCGCCGGCCGGTACGGCCGGGCCGGCGGCGACCACGCCCGGCTCGGCTGCCACCGCCACCTCGCCTTCCGTACGCGGCGGCCGCGGCGCGCGCGGCGGCCGAGCTTCGCGCGGACCGCGTTCGCCATCGCGGCCACGACGGGAACCGCTGCGCGGTCCCTTGCGCTCGTCACCGCGCGGCTCGACCCGGTCGCCGAACTGCGCGCTGTCGGCCGCGGCCTGCGCGGCGAACTGCGGATCGATCTCGCGCGGCTTGGGCATCACCAGCAGTTCCGGCTCGACCGTCGCCACCGGGATCTTCTGCCCGATGTAGGTCTCGATGTCCGGCAGGCTCATCGCGTACAGGTCGCAGGCGAAGCTGACCGCATCGCCCTCGGCGCCCAGGCGCGCGGTGCGTCCGATGCGGTGCACGTAGTCCTCCGCATCCTGCGGCAGGTCGTAGTTGAAGACGTGGCTGACCGCGGGAATGTGCAGGCCGCGCGCGGCCACGTCGGTGCACACCAGCATGTCGAGCTGGCCGTCCTGGAAGCGCTGCAGCAGCTTCTGGCGCTTCAGCTGCGGCACGTCGCCGGACAGCGCGCCGACGCGGTAGCCCTGGCGCTTGACCCGCTCGGTGATGCGCTCGGCGGCGGCCTTGGTGTTGACGAAGATGATGCTGCGGCTGGGGTTCTCGCGCTCCAGCAGGTTGAGCAGCAGCGGCATCTTTTCTTCCTT
This sequence comes from Frateuria sp. YIM B11624, assembly GCF_049727805.1. Lineage (NCBI taxonomy): Bacteria > Pseudomonadati > Pseudomonadota > Gammaproteobacteria > Lysobacterales > Rhodanobacteraceae > Frateuria > Frateuria sp. YIM B11624. Next base: position 20,810 of record NZ_JBCNYA010000030.1, on the reverse strand, counting down.
GGCCGGGAAGTAGACGACCTGGCGCACCTTGTCGGCGGTGACGTGGTCGGTTTCGACCACCAGCTTCTCGGCCTCGTGCATGTGCTCGTAGGCCAGCTCCAGCACGCGGTGGCTGAGCGTGGCCGAGTACAGCAGCACCTGGCGCTGCTCGCGCGCCGGCAGGCGGCGGAAGATGAAGCGCACGTCCTTGATGAAGCCGAGATCGAACATGCGGTCGGCCTCGTCGACCACCATCACCTCGACGCCGTTGAAGCCGAACACCTGCTGCTTGTAGTAGTCGAGCAGGCGGCCGGGCGTGGCGATGATGATGTCGCAGCCGTCCTTGAGCTGCTGGCGTTGCTTGTCGTAGTCGACACCGCCGTAGATCAGCGCGGTCTTCAGGCCGGTGTGGCGGCCGATGTTGCGCGCGTCCTTGTCGATCTGGATGGCCAGCTCGCGGGTCGGGGCGATGATCAGCGCGCGCGGATCGGAATCCTTGCGTTCGGCGACCGCCGGCTGGGTCAGCAGGCGATTCATCAGCGCGACCAGGAAGGCGCAGGTCTTGCCGGTGCCGGTCTGCGCCTGCCCGGCGACGTCGCGGCCGGTCAGCGCGATCGGCAGGGTCAGTGCCTGGATCGGCGTGCAGCGGGTGAAGCCGGCCTCGGCGAGGCCCTGCTGCAGCAGCGGGTGAAGGTCGAAGTTGGTGAAGAAGGTGTCAGTCAGTACGGTTTCGGACATGGGTCACTGGGATGGGTGCGGGCGGCCGCGGAGCGGGGCCCGGCTCCGCGGCCGGAAAGGCGCGGAACGGTTGAAGGTCGCGGGGCGGCCGGCTGCGCGTGCGTCCTGCCGATCATCGCTTCGGATCGGTCCTGCGCGCGCTGCCGCCTTGGGCTCCGCCGGTGGAGGCTTGCGACCGACGGCCCCGCTGGCATAGGCGAACCGGCTGCGCTCGAGCCGGCTCGCCTATGACAACGGAACCCTCCGTCGCCGCCCTTGAATCGCTTGAATAGCGACCCGAGTTACGCTGGAATGGAGGCCTGCCGCAACGGCAATCCCCCGCAGTCTTCCGGTTAGAACCGCGCAACATGGGCGCCCCAGTGTAGCCGATGCCGGCCGCGCGGTCCCAAACCCCCTTTCCACGCAACCATGGAGATCCTGGTGAGCGACCTGATCACCCACGTCAACGACGATGCCTTCCAGAAGGACGTACTCGAGTCCGACACCCCCGTGCTGCTCGACTTCTGGGCTGAATGGTGCGGCCCGTGCAAGGCCATCGCGCCGATGCTCGACGAGCTGGCCAGGCAGTACGAGGGCAAGCTGAAGATCGTCAAGCTCAACATCGACGAGAACCAGAAGACCCCACGCACCTACGGCGTGCGCGGCATCCCGACCCTGATGGTGTTCAAGCACGGCAAGGTCGAGGCGACGCAGATCGGCGCCGTCAGCAAGGGCCAGCTCAGCCAGATGATCGACAAGGCGATCTGAGCGAGTCGCCTCGAAGCAACCGTCCCCGCCGCGCGCGCTTTACGGCGCCGCGCGGCGGATGCTAGATTCCTTTTACGACCGAAAGGGGCGGTCCGCTTCGCCCCTCCCGCGCGCATCGCGCGACGCTCGATCTCCCTCCTGATTCACTTACGGCCTGTCCCAACGGCGCCCCACGAGGTTTGCCCGTGTCCGATATCGAAACCCAAGACCCGTCCGACGCCAAGCGCGCCGAACCCAAGAGTGCGGACGCGCCGCGCACCCGCGCGCCGCGCAAGTCCGCCGCCGAGAAGGCGGCCGCCGCGGCGCCGAGCCCGGCCCCGGCTGCACCACCCGCGGCCTCCGCACCGGCCCAGGCCGCTCCGGCGCCAGTTCCGGCACCCGCTCCTGCGCCGGCGCCCGCCCAGGCCAACCTGCCGATCGAAGCGGGCGACGCCAGCCAGCGCGCACCGCAGGAACCGCGCGAAGGCGGCCAGAACGGCAACGGCCAGCAACAGGCCAATGGCGGCAACGAGCGCCGCAACGACCGCAATGACCGCGACGGCCGCGGCCGCCGGCGCCGCCACGAGCGCGGCCAGCGCCCGCAGGGCGGGCAAGGCGGCGGCCAGGGCGGCAACCAGGGCCAGCCCAATCGCAACAACCCGCGCGGCCTGCCCGAGGACGACGAGAACGCCGACATCGGCAGCAGCGACCGGCTGATCAACCTCACCGAGCTGAAGCGCAAGAACGCGATCCAGCTGCTGGAGTTCGCCGAATCGCTGGGCATCCAGGAAGGCGTGGCGCGCGCGCGCAAGCAGGACGTGATCTTCTCCATCCTCAAGGCCCACGCGCGCTCCGGCGGCGGCATCTGGGCCGAGGGCGTGCTGGAAATCCTGCAGGACGGCTTCGGCTTCCTGCGCTCGGCCGACGAGTCCTACCTCGCCGGCCCGGACGACATCTACGTCAGCCCCAGCCAGATCCGCCGCTTCAACCTGCGCACCGGCGACTACATCACCGGGCGCGTGCGCCATCCGAAGGAAGGCGAGCGCTATTTCGCGATGCTCAAGGTCGACGACATCAACGGCGATCCGCCGGAGGCGTCGAAGAACAAGATGCTGTTCGAGAACCTGACGCCGCTGTTCCCGCGCAAGGCGTTCCATCTCGAGCGCGGCAACGGTTCGAGCGAGGACATCACCGGGCGCATCCTCGACCTCATCGCGCCGATCGGCAAAGGCCAGCGCGGCCTGATCGTCTCCCAGCCGAAGTCGGGCAAGACGATGATGCTGCAGAACATCGCCCAGGCGATCCAGTACAACCATCCCGAGTCGCACCTGATCATCCTGCTGGTCGACGAGCGGCCGGAGGAAGTCACCGAGATCGCCCGCACCGTGCGCGCGGAAGTCATCAGCTCGACCTTCGACGAGCCGGCGGTCCGCCACGTGCAGGTCGCCGAGATGGTGATCGAGCGGGCCAAGCGCCTGGTCGAACACAAGCGCGACGTGGTGATCCTGCTCGACTCGATCACCCGCCTGGCGCGCGCCTACAACACCGTGGTACCCAGCTCCGGCAAGGTGCTCACCGGCGGCGTGGACGCCAACGCGCTGCAGCGCCCGAAGCGCTTCTTCGGCGCCGCGCGCAACGTCGAGGAAGGCGGTTCGCTGACCATCATCGCCACCGCGCTGATCGACACCGGCTCGAAGATGGACGAGGTGATCTACGAAGAGTTCAAGGGCACCGGCAACATGGAAGTGCACCTGTCCCGCCGCATCTCCGAGAAGCGCGTGTACCCGGCGATCGACATCAACCGCTCCGGCACCCGCCGTGAGGACCTGCTGATCGACCCGGACCTGCTCGCCAAGATCTGGATCCTGCGCAAGCTGCTGCATCCGATGGATGAGCTCGCGGCGATGGAGTTCATGCTCGACAAGATGAAGAACACCAAGACGAACGACGAGTTCTTCAATTCGATGAAGCGCTGAGGCGACACGTCTTCGCGAAACAGGCCGGCACATGCCGGCCTGTTTGTTTTGCGGCCTTCGGCATGTTCGCCATTGCGATGGGACAGACCCTTTCGCGTGCTAAGTTGGCGCGGATCCCACCCAAGGCGACAACCATGCAGCGATGGAAACGTGTGGCCCGATGGATCGCAGGGACGGCGCTGGCCGCCTGCCTCGGGATGCCGGCTCCGGCTGCGCTCGCGGCCGGGGCACCGTCCAAGCAGCCCACATCCGGCACGCTCCACGGCGCGCCCTACCGTATCGACGTTCCCGCGGACTGGAACGGCGACCTGGTCATGCTGATGCACGGCTACGAGCCCCAGGGCGCGCCGCGGGCCACACCGATGGAACCGAAGGAGCCCACGCAGCTCTTCCTCGGGCAGGGATACGCGGTCGCGCAGAGTGCCTACGCATCGCAAGGATGGGCCGTGGGCGATGCCATCATCGACAACGAGCGGCTCCGGCAGCTTGCTGTCCACCACGTCGGACGCCCGCGCCACACGTACCTCGTCGGCTTCTCGCTCGGCGGCCTCGAAGCGGCGGCAAGCCTGGAACGCTATCCGCACGCCTACACGGGCGCACTGATCCTGTGCGGCGCCACCGTTTCGACACCCGAACTGGCATCCCATGCCCTGCTCGAACCGCTGGTCACCTTCGACGCGCTGATTCCCGGCGTGCTGCCTGACCTGGCTGCCGCGGACGCGCCGGAATTCGTTCCGCCCACGGTCTTCGCCACGGCACTCAAGACGCACCCGGCACAGGCCGCCCTGCTGGAGCGACGTCTGCAGGGCACGCAAACCTCGCTGTCGCTCTATTACATGGTGCTGCGCGAACTGGAGCAGCGTGCGGGCGGCATGCCCGTGGACAACCGCACGACGGTCTATCGCGGTTTCGGCGACGATGCCGCCTTCAACCGCCGGGTGCATCGCTACGCCGGCCCGGCCGAAGCCCTTGCCTACGCCGACCGCAACGCCAGCCTTACCGGCCGCATCGAAGTGCCGCTGGTGATGGAATGGAACGTCGCCGATATGACCATTCCCTCGCGGCTTCACGGCGTCTATCCGGAGCAGGTCCGCGCGGCCGGCAGCGGAAATCTGCTGACCGTACTCGCCCCCGCCGGCGAGGGCCATTGTGGTTTCAGCGACGCGCAGATCGGCGCCGCCTTCGGCACCCTGCTCCAGAAGACAGGAGCCGCATCACGGTAGTACCTGCAAGCCACGGCCAGCCCCGGGCGGCGTGGCGTGGGCCATGCAGCGGACAGGCCGGCCAGGCCGGCCTGTCCGCTTGCGCATCAGGGACGCTGCCAGCTCCATCCATCAGGCGAACCGTCAGGATGCGCATACCAGCGCAACCGGTTGATGCCATCGGGACAACCCATGCCGGTGGTCGTGTCGTCCAGCGAACCATCCTGGGTGGTGACCGTCTTCTGGTAACAGCTGCCGCGACTGTCCTGGAATGCGAAAGCATGCGTTGCATGCCAGTTGCTGTCCGCGTCGGTGTCCGGATCGACCCGATGGTTGCCGTAGAACTCTTCGCGCAACTGGGTGCTGTATCGGGGAAGGTCGTGCCTGAAATGGCTGACGTCGAGCAGACGCTGCTGGTGCACGTTCACCGACCCGCCGAACAGGTCGACGTCCAGGTTGCCTTCCTCGCTGTACCAGTCCGTCAACCGGCCGGCACCGATGTAGTGCATCTCCAGCGGATAGCTGGCGTCCCGCCGGTCCTCGCTGAGCAGGTTCCCGCCCTGCGTGTGCCGGCTGACGCTCTGCGTCGTGCTCTTCAGCCACAGGTCCTCCCGGTAGTAGGGCTGGTCGCCGAAATCGGCGGGATCGTCCTTGACGTGGTACTGCCGTACGTTCCAGAACCTCGAATGCTGGATCACCGCCGACTGGACGCGGCCGTGCGAGGTGTCGACGTAGCCGCGAATCTCGAAGTCGCGGTCCAGCCGGGTACCTACCCGCCCCTGCAGCAGGTCGCCGTCCTGCACGAGTCCGTCGCTGACCGCAGGCTCGGGCAGGCTGGCCGGCAGCGAGTTGAAGGTGACCGCGCCGGGCAGGCGGCTCTTGCCGTGGTCCAGGTACACCAGCAGGTTGGCCGTGCGTGGAGCAAGGAACCACTGCCCATTGATGTCCATGTGCGCAGTCATGTTCAACGCCACCTGGTGGGTCCCGGCCTCGTTGAGGATGGCGGCGAACGGACTCAGGTCCACCCGGTAGGGGACGAAGTCCAGCGATTCGGCGCTGTCCGTGGGCGTGTCCACCGCATTCCAGAAGGGCGAACGCCTGGGTCCCGAGTTGATGCTGAAATGGGTAGGCAGCCACGGGAACACCGGGGCGACGCCAGCCGGCGAACCATCGACGGTTACCAGCACGTCGGAATAGCTGTGGGGCAGGCAACCCTGGTCGGCAGGGAAGATCCCGCGCTGGCTCAAGCCCAGCGCGACGGGGCTGATCAGCGTCGGGTGCGCCTGCGCCATGGCGGGCGTGATGCAGTTGTACCAGAAGGATTCATCGTTTGCGGTCACGTCCAGGTAGGCGCGCTCGATGTTGTGGGGCAGCGAGGCGAGGTCCCTGACCCCGGGTGGCCCGGAGAGCTGGTCGGTGTAGGCCGGATACACGGCATCGGGCACCCGCGGAGTGCGTTTACCCGGCCTGGGTGGATAGAAGCGCAGGGTGGCACTGCCGATGATCCGGGTGCTGCCCCCGGTCGCGTCACGGAACGCGCGCAAAGCGATCAGCGCTCCATTGCCCGGCTGCTTGAAGAGCACACTGTAGTCGGTCAGGTCGCGCTCCACGTGCCAGTTCGACGGCTGAGCGGTGTCGGGCGTCGGACCAAGAAACAGCGGCACGTCGTTCAATGCCACGGCCACGCCCCGGGTCTGCGCGGCGCGCGAGCCATCCAGATCCATGCTCAGCACCACCTTGGCCCACGGAGGTGGGCAGCCGACTGGCGGGGTAAAACTGAAACCGGTGGCCGGGGTGGCGAACGGGGCGTCGCGAAACAGCTGCACTTCGCACGGCTGGGTTTGTGGCGTCGGCACCGGGGGGCCGGCCCGCTCGATCGTTTCCTGCGGGGAGGCCGACGCAACGCAGGGTGCGAGCAGGGCGAGTGCCATGGCGGGAAGCGCCGCCTGCGTCGTTCGTTGACGCGCAAGCTCTATAGACATCGTGTTCGTTCTCCTTGAGATGCCCCTGCGCGGGACATCCTGGGCACGGACACATCAAGAGAATGTACTCACAAAAACCTAACAGCCCAGTTCGCTGCCGTTCAGTGCGTCGACGACGCAAGCAAGCCGGACCTTTCACGGCCGTGCACCAGAACCAGGGCGTACACTATTTCGGCACGGCCCCCTTTTCGTGGCCATGTACGCCCCCATAGTGGCCGCTCCCCCAAGCAAGGCTTGCCCGTGTCCATACCCAGTGCCGTAAAGAGCACCCCGATCGAAGGCCGCCAGCAACTGGCCGACTACCTTGCCGCCGGCGAGAAGCCGCCCGAGGCCTGGCGGATCGGCACCGAACACGAGAAGTTCGGCTTTCGCACCGACGATCTCCGGCCGCCGACCTACGAGGGCGAGCGCGGCATCCGCGCGTTGCTGGAAGGCCTCGCGGCGAAATACGGCTGGGAAATCGCGCGCGAGGGCGAGACGCCAGTGGCGCTGACCCGCGGCAAGGCCAACATCACGCTGGAACCGGCCGGTCAGCTCGAGCTCTCCGGCGCGCCGGTGGAGAACATCCACCAGACCTGTTGCGAGGTGAACGCGCACCTGGAGGAAGTCCGCTCGGTGGCCGACGGGCTGGGCCTGGGCTTCCTCGGCATGGGCTTCCAGCCCAAGTGGCGTCGCGACGAGATGCCGTGGATGCCCAAGGGCCGCTACAAGATCATGCGCGAGTACATGCCCAAGGTCGGCTCACTGGGCCTGGACATGATGACGCGCACCTGCACCGTGCAGGTCAACCTGGATTTCTCCAGCGAAGCGGACATGGTGAAGAAGTTCCGCGCCAGCCTGGCCTTGCAGCCGATCGCCACCGCGCTGTTCGCCGATTCGCCGTTCACCGAAGGCAAGCCCAACGGCTTCCTGTCCTACCGTTCGCAGGTGTGGACCGACACCGACCCGCACCGTACCGGCATGCTCGACTTCGTGTTCGAGGACGGCTTCGGCTACGAACGCTACGTCGACTACATCCTCGGCGTGCCGATGTACTTCAGCTACCAGGACGGGCGCTACATCGACCTGGCCGGGCAGGACTTCCGCCGATTCCTTGAGGGCCAGCTGGAAGCTGCCCCGGGCACGCGCGCGACGATGAAGGACTGGGCCGACCACTTGACCACCGCCTTCCCTGAGGTGCGCCTGAAGCAGTACCTGGAGATGCGCGGCGCCGACGGCGGCCCGTGGAACCGCCTGTGCGCCCTGCCCGCGCTCTGGGTCGGCCTGCTCTACGACCAGGAGGCGCTGGACGCGGCGTGGGACCTGGTCAAGGACTTCAGCATGGAAGAGCGCCACGCGCTGCGCGATGGCGTGCCGCGGCAGGCGCTGAAGCTGCCGTTCCGCGGCGGCACCGTACGCGAACTGGCCGCGGAGACGCTGAAGATCGCCGCGTACGGCCTCAAGCGCCGCGCACGACTGAACCGCAACGGCGCCGACGAGAGCATGTTCCTCGATCCGCTGATCGAGATCGTCGAAGCCAACCAGACGCCCGCCGAACGCAAACTCGAGCTGTTCCACGGCGCCTGGGGCGGCAGCGTGGATCCGGTGTTCCGCGAGTTCGCTTACTGAGGCGCCCTGGCTTCGGATATGCCGGCGACCGATTTCCCCCGGCGCCGGCTCTTGCCGTGCTTTATTCAAACGCATGAAACCCGGCAATTCTCCTCCGCTGATGCGGCAACACAGTCCTTGCACCTGCTCGCATATGCGTCTGCTCTCCCTCGGAAGAGGGAAGCGACAGGTCAAGGGACCGTTGAAAGAACGCCGTGCGCGACAGAGATGTTGTCGCTTTCCTTGAGCTTGCCTGCCGCATCGCGATAGCTGACCACATACCGACCGTCACGCAGGTAGAGATCGGCGTGCTCCTCGCCCTCTCCTGCGAGGTAGCGGTCGGCGGGAACGGCCTCCGCCTGCTCATCCGCGTAGCGGGCCTCCACCAGGCAGGCTTTGGCGTGGGGCCCGCAGGGTGCCGTACCGAAGCGATGGTGCGATCGCGTGCCGCCGAGCGTAAGCCAGTCGCTTCCGGCGGCGCCGCGCTCGAGTGCGTAGGTACCGGCACGCACTACCGTGATGTCGGTGCCATGATCGCCTGGCTTCCACCTCATCGAGGCCATCGAATCCGCCGCCGCGCCCGCAGGCGCCCGCACGCAAGGGTCCGTCGCCGGCGACTCCTGCCAACCGAGCTGGTTGATGCTGAGGAACGGCTTGGCGTAGATCTCGGCCAGCCGCTGCGCCATGCGGCCGTCCTGACGGTATACGTGACCGTGGCCGGCGACGACGAACACCTTGGCTCCCGGATGCTTCTTCAGGATCGCCGCCAGGTTGGCCGCCTGTCCGGCCTCGCGGGCACCCGGCACATTCGCCCATTGCTCGTAGCTCATCAGCCGGAAACCCAGGCGCTTGGCTTCGCGGAGCACTTCACCTTCGATCGGTTCGCGCAGGTAGTAAAAGGCGGCCTTGTCGTCGAGTGGATAGCCGCGCGCATCAATCGCGCGCGCGATGTCGCTGTCGTACAAGGCCTCCATCGCGAGGATGGTGTAGCCCTGCCGGCGCAGCAACGGCAGCATCTGGTAGACCAGCGCACGCGTCACCGGCTCGGTGTGCGCCTCGTTGACCATGACCAGATCGACCCTCGCGGCATGGCTGGACAGCCAGTCCTGGAAGCTGCCCTCGCCCAGGGCACTGGAGCAGCCCGAGGATTTCGGCCGAGGGCGATCGAATGCCTGTTCGAATTCCTGCCGAGCCTGGGCATAGCGGCCTACCATGGCGTCAGCCGTGGCCAGCATCTGGTAGACGTACGATTGATCGTCCGGCCAGCGCGTCGCATGCAGGCGCCGCCATGCGGGAACGAGCTGGTCCCTGCTGGCGACGTAGCGGTCCAGCGCTGCCTGAAAGGTTTGCGGAGGAGTCTTCGTGGCGCTGACGACTCCGACGACGAGCGTGTACAGCACCATCACGCCGGACAGCCACTTGGCCATGTCCCCTCCTTGCGACGCCCGGAATGACCGGGCCGGCATCGCGCCGGCCCGGTTCGTTGGTTACTTTTCGTTGCCCTGTGGCGCGTCCTTCAGCCCGCGGTCGATCAGCATCGGTTCCACGCTCGGGTCCTTGCCGCGCCAGTCCTTGTACATCTTCGCGAGGTCCTCGGTGTTGCCGCGCGAGAGCACCATCTGGCGGAAGCGGTCGCCGTTGGCGCGGGTCAGGCCGCCGTGCTCTTTGAACCACTCGAAGCCGTCGTCGGCCAGCATCTGCGTCCACAGGTAGGCGTAGTAGCCGGCGGCGTAGCCGTTGCCCCAGATGTGCTGGAAGTAGCTGGAGCGGTAGCGCGGCGGCACGTAGGACAGGTTGATCTTGTCCTTGGTCAGCACGTCCATCTCGAACTTGTCGGCGTCCTGTTTGGGCGCGTCGGCGCTCAGCGTGTGCCAGCCCATGTCCAGCAGCGCGGCGGCGACCAGCTCGGTCATGTCGTAGCCGCTGTTGAAGTGGCGCGCCTGCTTGATCTTGTCGACCAGCGCCTTGGGCATCGGCTCGTGCGTCTTGTAGTTGATCGCGTAGTGCGCGAACACCTTCGGGTCGGTCGCCCAGTGCTCGTTGAACTGCGAGGGGAACTCGACGAAGTCGCGCGCGGTGTTGGCGCCGGAAAGGCTCGGATACTTGGTGTCGGCGAACATGCCGTGCAGCGCATGGCCGAACTCGTGGAACATGGTGATCACGTCGTCGAACGACAGCAGTGCCGGCTGGCCCGGCGCCGGCTTGGTGAAGTTGGCGACGTTGTAGACCACCGGCTTGGTGCCCAGCAGGGTCGACTCGTCGACCAGGTTGCTCATCCAGGCGCCGCCGCCCTTGTTGTCGCGCTTGAAGTAGTCGCAGTAGAAAAGCGCCATCGAGGTGCCGTCCTTGTCGAACACCTCGAACACGCGCACGTCCGGCTGCCACACCGGAATGTCGTGGCGCTCCTTGAAGGTCAGCCCGTAGAGCTGGTTGGCGGCGTAGAACACGCCGTTCTGCAGCACGTTGTCGAGCTCGAAGTACGGCTTGATCTGGTTCTCGTCCAGGTCGTACTTCGCCTTGCGCACCTGCTCGGCGTAGTGCTGCCAGTCCCACGCGGCCAGCTTGAAACCGCCGTGCTGCTGGTCGATCACCTTCTGGATGTCGGCCGCCTCGCGCCCGGCGCGGCCGGTGGCGGCCGGCACCAGGTTCTGCATGAAGTCGATCGCCCGCTCGGGCGTCTTGGCCATCTGGTCCTCGAGCTTCCATGCGGCGTAGGTCGGGAAACCCAGCAGCTTGGCCTGGCTTGCACGGATCTGCGCGATGCGCTCGATGGTAGCGCGGGTGTCGTTGTCGCCGCCGTGCTCGGCACGGTCCCAGGACGCCTTGAACAGCGCTTCGCGAGTGGCGCGGTCGTCCAGGTCCTTCAGCGCCGGCTGCTGGGTGGTGTTCTGCAGCGGGAGCGTCCACTTGCCGTCCAGCTTGCGGTCCTTGGCCGCCTGCGCGGCGGCGGCGAGGTCGCCCTCGGAGAGGCCCTTGAGTCTGGCCGCATCATCGACGGTGAGCGCGCCGGCCTTGGTCGCCGCCAGCAGCTTGTTGGTGAACTGTGTGCTGAGGGTGGACTCTTCCTTGTTGAGCTCCTTCAGCTTGGCCTTGTCGGCGGCCGAGAGCTTGGCGCCGTTGTGCACGAAGTCCTTGTAGGTGACCTCGACCAGGCGCAGCGACTCGGGATCGAGCTTGAGCGTGTCGCGCTGGTTGTAGATCGTCTCCACGCGCTGGAACAGCTTGTCGTTGAGGTAGATCGCGTCCTGGTGCGCGGCGAGCTTGGGCGCTTCCTCTTCCTGCACCTTCTGCAACGCATCGGAGGTGTTGGCGCCAGTGACCGTGTCGAAGGCCATCATCGCGCGCTTCAGCAGCGCACCGGACTTCTCCATCGGGATGAAGGTGTTGTCGAAGGTCGGCGGCTCGGCGTTGTCGGCAATCTTCTCGATCTCCGCCAGATGCTGGCGCATGCCCTCCTCGATCGCCGGCTGGTAGTCGCCTTCCTTGATCTTGTCGAACGGCGGCGCCTGGAACGGCAGCGTGCTGGCGGCGAAGAACGGATTGGTCGCATTCGCCTGCGCAGTACTGGTGCCGGCCGCCGGCGCGCTCGCCGCGGGTGCCGGCGTGGACTGGTTGTCGTTGGACGATTGCGAACAGGCGGCCATGGCCATGGAGGTGGCGATCACGAGCAGGCGGAGACGAGGCATTCGGTTTTCCCCAGGTGGCGTCCGCGGCGCGGAACGGTCGAATCAAGCGTTCGACTCTAACCACACTGGGGCGGGAGTTCCAAGGGCCGGAAGTACGGCCATCCTGCCGCTGGCCTTCAGGCTGCGCGCATGTCGCGCAGCTGCCAGCCCGAGCCGATCAACCAGTTCAGCCGCGGCCGCACCACGCGCATCGGCAGGTCGGTGACCAGGTCCAGGTCCACGTGCAGGTCGGCGACCCTGGCGCTGGCGGTGGCCTGCGGGTCGGTGGCGGCCAGGCTCGTGTCGACCTCGTCCGGATCCGGCTGCATGGCGCGCCAGCGCTCGAACAGGCCGGTACCGCGCAGGGCCTCCTGCAGCGCCGCGGCCAGGTCGTCCGGGCTGGAGCCCTGCCAGGCCAGCGCCGGATCGGCGCCGTGCGCGCTGCGGATGTCGGCGATCGAGAGGTAGTAGTGGTTGCGGTGGCTCATGCGCACTCCTGTGGCGGGGCTGGGTGGATCGAAGCATGCGAGGCGTGAAGCGGTTGCCACATCGCGGGCATGCGGGCCTTCGACTTCGCCCTGCGGGTTGTGCTCAGGGTGAACGGTGTTCGATCAGCCGCGCCAGGTCCAGCCGGTCGGCAGCCTGCTCCGGCGCGAGACCGTACGGCAGCACGCCCAGGCAGGGCGCGGGGAGCGTGTCGCGCAGGGTTTCCAGGTTGTCCTCCAGCGCGGCCATCGCCGGGTCGATGCGGTTGCCGATCCAGCCGGCCAACCGGCAACCGTCGGCGAGGATCGCCCGCGCGCTCAGCAGCGCATGATTGAGGCAACCCAGGCGCAGGCCAATGACCAGCACCACCGGCAGGTCCCATTGCTGCGGTATCGCCGAGGCGAGCAGGCCGGGGGCGAGCGGCACCATCCAGCCGCCGACGCCCTCGACCACCACGGCCTCGTGCGTGGCGCACAGCCGGTCGAAGGCGACGCGCAGCGGCGGCATCGCCACCGTCACCCCTTCCAGCCGCGCGGCCAGGTGCGGCGAGAGCGGTTCGCGCAGGGCGACAGGGTTGATCGTCCCGTAAGGGACCGATTGACTGCTGGGCGCCTGCAGGGCGAGCGCATCCTCGTTGCGTCGTCCTTCGGGCGTCTCCAGGCAGCCGCTGGCGACCGGCTTCATGCCGCATGCGACGAGCCCGCGCGCGCGCAGCGCATGGATCAGCGTACAGGCGGCGTGGGTCTTGCCGATGCCCGTATCCGTGCCCGCGACGAACAGCGCGCGGCCCGCCTTCGGTTGGTCGTGCATGGCGGTCCTCGGTCGATGCGGAACAGCCATGTTCCCTGCGGCCATGGGTCACGGGCAAGCGATGCGACGAAATGCCCGCGAAGGCCGGAGTGCTCTTCGTTCAACCCACGGTGGTGGTCAATGACCCGGGAACACCGGCACGTGCAGCAAGCCCGACGACGACCACGGCAACGTCGCCCTGCCTCGATGCCCTTGCGCCGCCCGGTCACGCCCATCGCAGGTCTCCCCACCCGGGTGGGGGGCGCATAATGCGGCCTTTGCCGCCGGAAACGCACCGATGTTCCACCTCTCCGAAGCCACCTACGCCAGCAAGCGCGAACACTACGCGGATCTGGCCAGCCAGGCGCGTGGCCTGCTCGCCGACGAGCGCGACCTGATCGCCAACGCGGCCAACTTCAGCGCGCTGGTGTTCAACAGCCTGCCCGACCTCAACTGGGCAGGCTTCTACCTGTTCGACGGCACCGAGCTGGTGGTCGGCCCGTTCCAGGGCAAGCCGGCTTGCGTGCGCATCGCGTTGGGGCGTGGCGTCTGCGGCACCGCGGCGCGCACGCGGGAGATCCAGCTGGTGCGCGACGTCAACGCGTTCGAGGACCACATCGCCTGCGACGCGGCATCGCAATCGGAAATCGTGGTGCCGCTGGTCAAGCCGGACGGCTCGCTGCTGGGCGTGTGGGACGTGGACAGCCCGCGGGTGGACCGCTTCGACGAGGACGACCGCGAGGGCATGGCGGCGCTCTGCGCGGTGTTCATGGCCTCGCTGGGCGGCTGATCCGCTTTCGTAGGGTGGGCTTCAGCCCACCAGCCACTTCGCGAGAACGCCTGGCGGGCTGAAGTCCACCCTACGCCGTCCGCCTTATTCGCGCGGCGTGCGCAGCAGCGCCAGCACCGCCTCGCGCGCCGGCTCCACGCCGGTGCCGTCGGCCGAGGAAAACACCTGCGCGCTGGCCTGCACGCCTTCGCCGAATCCCTTGCGCACCGCCGCCAGCGCCTGCATCGCCTGGTTGCGCGAAAGCTTGTCCGCCTTGGTCAGCAGCAGATGGCAGGGCAGGTTCGTCTCGAAGCAGAAGTCCAGCATCATCCGGTCGAACTCCTTCAGCGGATGGCGGATGTCGGCGATGAGCACCACGCCGCGCAGGCTGCGGCGGCGATGCAGATAGGCGTCGATTTCCTGCTTCCAGTGTTCGCGCAACTCCTCCGGCACCTTGGCGTAGCCGTAGCCCGGCAGGTCGACCAGGCGCGCATCGAGCGGCGCCTCGCCTTCGCCCTGCGCCAGCGGCGGCAGCGAGAACGCCACCATCTGCTGCGTGCGCCCGGGCGTCTTGGAGGTGCGCGCCAGCCCCTTGTGCCCGGTCAGCGCGTTGAGCGCGCTGGACTTGCCCGCGTTGGAGCGCCCCGCGAAGGCGACTTCGGCGCCCTTGTCGGCGGGCAATTGGCTGATGCGATGGGCGGCCAGCACGAACTGCGCGCCGCTGAGCGGATTGGGCATGGGAACGGTTTGACCCGGATGCAGTGGGGCGGGGATAATTCGGCGGTTTCTGCCTGCCGCAGGCCATGTTGGCAGCGGTTCGCGGCGGATCTAAGCGGTCTTTCGGGAGACAAGTGTATGAGTTTTCGGTCCGCCGGTTTCCGGCCTGCTGCCCTGGGGGGAATGATCGCCCTCGTCTTCGCGCTGTCCGCCAGCGTCGTCGTGGCGCAGGACGCCGCACCAGCGACGAGCGCGCCGGCCGCAGCCGCGCCCACCGCTCCTGCCGCCCAGCCGGCGGCGCCGGCGGAGGCCACTGCCGCGGTGAAGCCGGGTGACGCGGCCGCCGGCCAGGGCAAGGCTGCCGCCTGCGGCGCCTGCCACGGCATGGACGGCAACTCCAGCGATGCGCAGTACCCCAAGCTGGCCGGCCAGAACGAGGCCTACATCGTCCGCCAGCTGACCCACTTCAAGGCGGGCCAGCGGCAGAACCCGATCATGATGGGCATGGCCGCGCCGCTGTCCGTGCAGGACATGCACGACCTGGGCGCGTACTTCTCCAGCAAGCAGTCGCTGCCGGGCGTGGCCGATGCCGCGCTGGTCGCGCAGGGCGAGAAGCTGTTCCGCCAGGGCGACCTCGAGCGCGGCATTCCCGCCTGCATGGCCTGCCACAGCATCGACGGCCGCGGCAATCCGGGTGCGGCCTATCCGCAGCTGACCAGCCAGCACGCGCAGTACATCGAGAAGACCCTCAAGTCCTGGCATGACGGCACCACCTGGGGCGACGACGCACAGGCCAAGATCATGCCGGCGATCGCCAAGAAGCTCGACGACAAGGACATCGCGGCACTGGCCAGCTACGTCGAAGGCCTGCACGTGAACGACCCGGCGGGCGCGGCCAAGCCGGCCACGCCCTGACCGACCACACGCCGGCGCAAGCCGGCGTGTCCGTTTCCAGCCTTAGCCAACCCGAGGTTTCCCATGCTCAAGCGCCTGCCGATCCTGTGTGCCGCCCTGTTCGCGCTCGCCGCCTGCAGCCATGACAGCGACACCGGCAGCACGCCCGCCGCACCGGCCGCCAGCAGCACCGCGGCGCCGGCGCCCGCCACGCCGGCGGCCAGCGGCAGCGCGGCCCCGGCTCCCGCCGCCAGCACGCCGGCCAGTGCCGGCACTGCGGCAGCGGCCACGGCTCCGGCCAGCGCACCGACGCCGCCGGCCGAACCGTTCGTGGACACCGGCAAGTGGGTCGAGGGCAAGAACTACTTCCGCATCGAGCCGGCCCAGCCCAAGGCCACCTCCACCGACAAGATCGAGGTGACCGAGGTGTTCTCCTACGGCTGCCCGGCCTGCAACCAGTTCCATCCGGTCGTCGGCCAGCTCGCCGCGAGCCTGCCGTCGAACGCGACGATGGCCTACCTGCCCGCCTCGTTCATCCCGCAGGAGAACTGGCCGATGCTGCAGCGCGCCTACTTCACCGCCAAGGCGCTGGGCGTGGCCGACAAGTGCAACGATGCGATGTACGACGCGGTGTGGAAGAGCGGCGAGCTGTCGGCGATGAACCAGGCCGGCAACGGCCTGAAGCCGCACGACGCGCTGCCGACCATCGCGGACGCGGCCAAGGTGTACGCCAAGTGCGGCGCCGATCCCAAGGAATTCGCCGCGGTGGCCAATTCCTTCAGCATCAATACGCAGATGAAGCGCGCCGACGACCTGATCAAGGCCTACGGCGTCACGGGCACGCCGACGCTGATCGTCAACGGCAAGTACCGCTTCGACGTCCGCGACGCCGGCGGCTACCCGCAGACCATCGAACTGGCCAAGTGGCTGGTGGCCAAGGAAGCGGCCGGCAAGTAACTGGCGGCACCCGCCGTGCAGGAGCGCGCAGCCGCGCTCCTGCACCGTTGTGAAGCACGGAAACTCGCGCCGGCAATGCGCGGTCGAAGTCGCGTTTCCGCGCACTGGATCCTCGCCGCGCCGGCGAAGGTGGTTCAATGGGCGGGATCCGCGCGGCCCGGCTGCGCTGCACGACTTCCCTTTCCACGGAGACCTCCATGATCAAGCACTTCGCCCGCCTGCGCCTGTTCGCCCTGCTCGGCGGCCTGCTGCTGGCCAGCGCCTGCAGCGCCGCACCGGAGTCGCCCGCGCCCTTCACCGAGGGTGACCAGTACGTGACGCTGCCCGCGCCGCACCAGCGCCTGGGCCCCGAGGGCAAGGTCGAAGTGGTCGAGGTGTTCTCCTACGGCTGCATCCACTGCGCGCACTTCGCACCGACCGCCGAGGAGCTGCGCAAGTCGCTGCCCAAGGGCGTGGTGTTCAAGCTGTTGCCGGCGCCCTTCAACGACGCGTGGATGCCGTTCGCCCGCGCCTACTACGCGGCCAAGCAACTGGGCGTGGTCGAGCGTACCCATCTGGCGCTGTTCAAGGCGAAGTTCGAGGACAATTACCCGATCAACACGCTGGACGAACTGGCCGACTTCTACGCCCGGCAGGGCGTCAACCGCGCCGAGTTCCTGCGCATCGCCAACTCCGACGCGGCCACCGCGCAGATGAAAAAGGACTTCGACCTGCTGCAGAAGTGGCAGATCGACGGTACCCCGACGATCGTCGTCGATGGCAAGTACCGCAGCGCGCACGTGAAGACGCTCGACGAACTGGTCAAGCTCACGCACTGGCTGGTCGATCGCGAGCTGGCCGGCAAGTAGCGCGGCGCGCTTCGCGTTCACGCACGGCAGGCGATGCTCGTCGAACCTCAAGCCATTCGCCCTGGGCGCAGCCCGCAGGGCCGGAGTCGAAAGATCCCTCCGGCCCCGCTGCGTTACGCTCAAGGTGATCGGTGCAGGGAACCTTCGCCAACGCCCCGTTTCCGCTAACGCCGCCCATGACACGCGCCGCTCCCGCCAAGATCCCCACAGAAAAGGCCGCCCAGCCGGCCACCCCGGAACGCCGCCTGCGCCTGCTGAGCTGCAACATCCTGGCCGGCGCCAGCGTGCAGCGCTACAGCGAATACCTGACCCGCAGCATCAACGCGGTGCTGCCCGGCCGCAGCAAGCTGGACAACCTCGACCGCCTGGCCGAAGTGCTGCCGCAGTTCGACGTGATCGGCCTGCAGGAGGCCGACGCCGGCAGTCTGCGCTCGGGCTTTCTCAACCAGACGCGCTACCTGGCCGAAGCCTCCGGCCTGCCGTTCTGGAGCCACCAGCCGAACCGGCCGATGGCGCGGCTGGCGCATTCGGCCAATGGCCTGATCAGCCGGATGGAGCCCTACAGCGTCCACGACTATCCGCTGCCCAGCCGCATCCCCGGCCGCGGCGCGCTGCTGGTGCGCTATGGCGCGGAGCCCGAAGCGCTGACCGTGATGATCGCCCACCTCTCGCTATCGGCGCAGGCGCGCGCGCGCCAGCTCGCCTTCATCGCCGAGGTGCTGCACGACTATCCCAACGTGGTGCTGATGGGCGACCTGAACACCGAGGCGCACAGCGCCGAGATGCGCCATCTGTTCGCGCGCTGCAGCCTGGAACCGCCGGGGCAGCCGACGCCGACGTTTCCGAGCTGGAAGCCGCGGCGCGCGCTGGACCATATCCTGCTGTCCGAATCGCTGCAGCTCGAGCGCGTCTGGGCCCTGCCGCAGGCGTTCTCCGACCACCTGCCGCTGGCGGCGGAAATCCGCCTGCCGGCCACGCTGGCGCCACGCGCCCACCGGTTGCGCCGATGAACCGCATGCTGCGCCTGGTGCTGCCCTGGTTCACCCTCGCGCTGGTCGCCGTGGCCGCCGCCGCGTTGCGCTACGGGATGATCGAACCGCCGGCGGTGGCCAACCTGTGCACCGCCAATGGCGGCCCCGCCTGGTGCGCCTGGCGGCAGTGGGCGGTGCTCGGTTTCCTGAGCTACGGCTACGGCTACGCGGCGCTCACCGCCGCCTTCATCGCGCTGTTCTGGCGCCACCCGCTCCCGGCCTGGCTGGCCGCGGCGCTGGGTGTGGCGGCGCTGGTGCTCTACTGCTTCGAGGCCGGCGCGTTCGCGCTGCTGGTCGGCGTCCTACGGCTGCTGCGTGCGCAGGCGGACAGCCTGTCCCCAGGCCCGCAGCACCGGCCCGGCGAGGGCGAGGTTCAGCACCAGCCATAGCCAGGCGGTGAGGCTGAGCCCCACCTCCTGCACCACCACCAGCGTGCCCAGCGCCGGCAGCAGCAGCGCCAGCAGGCAGTGCTCCAGCGGCGGGCGTGCCGGCCGGGGATCCAGCCAGCCGGCCAGCGCGTAGCCCACGCACGGCAGCGCGAACAGGCCCAGCGGAAAGTCGCGGTAGCGGCCGTCGAATACCAGCAGCAGGTCGTACCAGGCCAGGGCGAACAGCCAGCCCAGTTGCAGCCGGGCGGGTGGCGCGCGTCCTTCGACACCGCCGAGCCGCGCGGCGAAGTCGCGCGCCAGCCACAGCGCAGTCAGCAGCGCCGCCACGCAGGCGGCGACCGATGCGCTCCACTCGAACAGGTCGCGGCAGGCGTAAACCATCTGCCGCACCTGCCA
Organism: Frateuria sp. YIM B11624; assembly: GCF_049727805.1. Taxonomy (NCBI): domain Bacteria; kingdom Pseudomonadati; phylum Pseudomonadota; class Gammaproteobacteria; order Lysobacterales; family Rhodanobacteraceae; genus Frateuria; species Frateuria sp. YIM B11624. Next base: position 1,679 of record NZ_JBCNYA010000030.1, on the reverse strand, counting down.
GGCCAGCGCCGCGCCCGCGGCGAGCCCGGCCAGGCGCAGCGCGAGGCCTTCGCGCCATGGTTGCCGGCGCGGGAGGCCCAGGCGCAGCGCGAACAGCAGCATGCCCGCGGCGCCGGCGATCCAGCCCCACCACCAGCGCGGCTCCTCCACCACCGGGCCGGTCATCGGAAACTTCGGCCGCGCGTCCACGTCGAAGATGCCCCAGTAGCCGCCCACCGTGCCCTCCTGCACGCGCTTCCACGGCTGGTCGAAGGCCTCGATCACGTTGTAGGGCATGTGCACCCGGTCGGCATAGGCGAGGAACTCGCGCAGGTAGCGCGCCTCGTTGACCAGCGTGGCGCGTGCCGCCCGGCGCGGGCGGCCGGCGCTGGGCCAGCCGGTCTCGCCGATCATCACCGGCTTGTCCGGGAATGCCCGCTGCATCCGCGCGTACACCTGCGCCACGTGGCGCACGGCGTGCTCCGGCGGCACCGGTTCGTCTTCCCAGTAAGGCAGGATGTGGATGGTGAGGTAGTCGACCGCGCTGGCCATCTGCGGGTAGCGCAGCCAGAACTCCCACACGTCGGCGTAGGTCACCGGCACTGCGGCGGGAACCGCCGCACGCACCTGCCGCACGTAGCCGGCCAGTGCCTGCGGCGAAAGCTCGCCGCGCAGCAGCACCTCGTTGCCGACGACCACCCCGCGCAGCACGTCCGGATGGGCCTTGGCGGTAGCGATGCCCATCGCCACCTCGCGCGCGTTCGCCACAGGGTCGCGGCCCAGCCAGATGCCCATCAGCACCTGCATGCCATGGCGCTTGGCGATCGCCGGCACCGCCGCCAGCCCCTGTCCCTGCGAATAGGTGCGCACGCAGTCGAAGCGCTGGGACAACGCGCGCAGATCGGCATCGATGCGCTCGGGGCTGATGAAGATGGTCGGGTCGTACGGCGTCTCGCCGGGCCGGCGGTACGGCGCATAGGACACGCACGCGATGCGCGATGACGGCGCGTCGGGCAGCGCCACCGGGCGCCCCATCCACCACCAGCCGGCGATGCCGGCGAGCGCCGCCAGCACGAGCGTTGTCCACACGGGCCAGCGCGAACGGGAACGGGACGGCGTGGCGGACATGTCTTCCTGCGCAGGGGCAAAGCGCCAGCTTAACAAAGGGCGTGGACGGTCTTTCTTCCGGAGAGTAGGAGCGTGCATGAAACCGGGGACGCTGGCCTCACGGTGGCCGCCGATTAACGCTGCGCTTACCGGCGCTTACTACACTTGCAACAATGACCCCGCACATCCTCCCGGCCGCCCGCGCGCGGCGCGCGTTGTCGCATCTCCTGCTCGCCCTGTCCGTCTGGTTCTGCCTCGCGGCGATGGCGCACGCCGAGCCTTCGCTGACCGCGAAGCGCATCGCCTTCAAGCAGGCCTGGACGGTGGCGCAGCAGGGTGGCGACGGCTGGCGCAGCTGGGCCAAGGAACTGGCCGACTACCCGCTCTATCCCTATCTGGAGGAAGCCGCGCTCGAGCACGACGTGGACACGCTGGACCGTGCCACCGTCGCCGGTTTCCTCGCGCGTTACCCGGACCTGCCGCCGTCCGCCGACCTGCGCCGCGCCTGGCTGCGCAGCCAGGCGCGCCAGCAGCGCTGGGACGACTTCCTCGCGCTCTACACACCCGGTCCGGGTGATGCGCTCCCCTGCGAC
>NZ_JBCNYA010000029.1:0-57439 GCF_049727805.1 Frateuria sp. YIM B11624 | reverse complement strand
CCCCCCCCGTGGGGGGGGGGGGGTGGGTCGACTCCCGGGACTCGCGGGGAAGGGACATCAGGGCGTGCTTCGATGTTGCCCGAGGCAAGCCTTGACCCCTCACCCCAACCCTCTCCCCGAGGGGGAGAGGGGGCGAACGCCGCCCTTTCGGGCGAGATTTATCGTCAGGAAGCGGTCGTCCTTTCGGACGTCCGCTTCCGCCTGGAAGCCGGCGAACGCATCGGCCTGCTCGGCCCCAACGGCGCGGGCAAGTCCACCCTGGTCAAGACGCTGGTCGGCGAACTTCCGCCGCTGGCTGGCGAGCGCAAGGCGCACAAGGACCTCAAGATCGGCTACTTCGCCCAGCACACGGTCGAAAGCCTGCGCGAGGGAGCCAGCCCGTTCGACCACCTGCAGGACAAGGCGCCGGGCGTGGCCGCGCAGGTGCTGCGCGACTTCCTCGGCGGCTGGAACTTCGCCGGCGACCGCGCCTTCGAGCCGGTCGACGGCTTTTCCGGCGGCGAGCGTGCGCGTCTGGCGCTGGCGTTGATCGCGTGGGACAAGCCCAACCTGCTGCTGCTCGACGAGCCGACCAACCACCTCGACCTCGACATGCGCGAAGCGCTGGCCGACGCGCTGGCCGACTTCGACGGCGCGCTGGTGCTGGTCTCCCATGATCGCCACCTGCTGGGGCTGGTCTGCGACAGCTTCTGGCGCGTGGCCGACGGGTCGGTCGAGCCTTTCGACGGCGACCTGGACGACTATGCACGCTGGTTGCGCTCGCGCGGTTCGGCCGTAAAGAAGGCCAGCGAACCGGCGGCACCGACCGAGTCCGCCGCCGATCGCCGTCGGGCCGCGGCCGCCCAGCGCGAACAGGACAAGGTGGCCAAGGCGCGCGTGAAGAAGGTCGAGGCGCGTGTGGCCGCCATCGATGCCGACCTCGCCGCATTGGAGGCCAGGCTGGCCGATCCGGCGACCTACAACGGCCCGACCGCCGAACTGATGAAACTCGGCCAGCGCCAGGCCGACCTGCGCCGCGAGAAGGAAACGCTCGAGGCCGAATGGCTGGAACTCTACGAGCAACTGGAGGCGGCCAGCGCATGAGCGCGCAACTGTGGCTGCCCGCGCTCGCGCGCTTCGAGACCGCGCATCCGCTGCGCCGCCTGCTCGCCCGGGCCGACCGGCTGGACGATGGTCCCCAGGGCTACCTGGCCGGACTCGCCGCCTGGTTCGATGCGCCGCCACTGCTGGCCGCCGGCGCACTCACCCGCGAGCTGGCTGCCGGTGACGCGGGGGAGGCCTCGTGGTTGTGCGCCGATCCGGCCTGGGTCGAGCCGGACATGAATGGTGCGCGCCTGCTCGCCTGCGGGCAGATGCAACTGTCGCAGGCCGAGGCCGGGGCGTTCGCCGAGCCGCTGGTGCCGCTGCTCGAGGAGCAGGGCATGCAACTGGTGCTGACCACGCCCGACCGCTGGCACCTGCGCCTGCCGCCCGGCACGGCGGTGCCCGATTTCCCAGCGCCCGAACAGGCGCTCGGCGAGAACCTGCTGCAGCACCTGCCGCAGGGGCCGGAAGGCCGCCGCTGGCGCATCCTGCAGAACGACCTGCAGGTGGCGCTGCACCAGCATCCGTTGAACGCGCAGCGCCGCGCCGCCGGCAAGCCGCCAGTCAACAGCCTGTGGCTGTGGGGCGCGGGCGCGCTGCCCGGCCAGGTCGGCACCGGACTGCAAGGTGTGCTGAGCGACGATCCGCTGCTGCGCGCGCTCGCCGCGCGCGCGGGCATCGGACACCGCGCGCGTCCCTCGGAGGGACAACTGGAAGACCTGCCGCCAGCCTGGCTGCTCGACCTGCAGGATCTTCCCGCCTATGCGCTCACCGGCACCTGGGCGGCGACGATCGAAAGCCTTGCCCGCCGGCACCCGTTGCGACTGAATTTCGCCAGCGGCGAGCGCTGGGAGCACCGTCCCTGGCATCGGTGGCGCTTCTGGCGCGGGACCCGCGCGTGACGACACCGACCTTGCGTCGCCGCGCCCCGCTGGGCACGCCCGAGGGCTGGAGCGACGCAGTGCATCCGGTGCTGCGTCAGGTCTACGCCGCGCGCGGTGTGCTGCACCCGGCGCAGGCCGAGCATCGCCTGCGCCACCTGTTGGCGCCCCAGTCGCTGGGCGGGCTCGAACGCGCCGTTGACCTGCTGATCGAGGCGATCAACGGCGACTGGTCGATCGTCGTCGCCGGCGACTACGACTGCGACGGCGCCACCGGCACCGCGGTAGCCGTGCGCGGCCTGCGTCTGCTGGGTGCGCGCCGCGTGGACTACGCGATCCCCAACCGCTTCACGCACGGCTACGGCCTGAGCCCGGCGCTGGTCGCTTCGCTGGAACCGGCGCCGCAACTGATCGTCACCGTCGACAACGGCGTGGCCAGCGTCGCCGGCGTCGCGGCCGCGAAGGCGCGCGGCATCCGCGTGATCGTCACCGACCATCACCTGCCCGGTGAACAACTTCCCGCCGCCGATGCGCTGGTCAATCCCAACGTGCTGGACGTGCGGGCCTGCGGACATGGCGCACCGGCGTGTGAGCTGTGTCTTGGCGACGCCCGCATGAACCGGAGCTTCCCGAGCCGTGCGCTGGCCGGCGTGGGCGTGGTGTTCTACCTATTGCTCGCGGTCCGCGGAGCGCTTTATCCGTGCGATCTTCCTGATCGCGAAGATCAAAAAGCGGCCATCCATGGCCGCACTCTTCGCAAGAGCGGCCGACCTGATCTTTCTTCCCTGCTCGACCTGGTGGCGCTCGGCACCGTGGCCGACCTGGTGCCGCTGGATTTCAACAACCGCGTGCTGGTCGAGGCCGGTCTCAAGCGCATCCGCAGCGGTCGCGCGTGCCCGGGCATCACCGCGCTGGTGGAGGCGGGCAAACGCAGCCTGGCCAGCGTCTGCGCCAGCGACCTGGGTTACTCGGTGGGTCCGCGCCTCAACGCCGCGGGCCGGCTGGAGGACATGCGCCTGGGCGTCGAATGCCTGCTGGCCGACGATCCGGGGCAGGCGCGCCACCTGGCCGGACGGCTCAGTGCGATCAACCAGGAACGGCGGGAACTGCAGGAGGCCATGGTGGCCGAGGCCGAGGCCATGATCGGCGCGCTCGGGCTGGAAGGCATGGGCGAGCGCACCGGCGTGACCCTGTACGAACCGTCCTGGCACGCCGGCGTGATCGGCCTGGTCGCCTCCAAGCTGAAAGAGCGCCTGCACCGCCCGGTGATCGCCTTCGCGCCCGCCGAAGAAGACCGGCCCGACGAACTGCGTGGCTCGGCACGCTCGATCGCCGGCTTCCACGTCCGCGACGCGCTGGCCGCCATCGACGCGCGCATGCCTGGCCTGATCGAACGCTTCGGCGGCCACGCGATGGCCGCCGGCCTGAGCCTGAAGGCCAGCGACTACCCGCGCTTCGCCGACGCCTTCGACACCATTGCGCGCGAGTGGCTGGACGAGGAACGGCTGCAGGCGGTCCTCTACACCGACGGCGAACTGCCGCCCGGCACCTTCGGCCTCGACCTCGCCCGCCAGTTGCGCGACGGCGGGCCATGGGGGCAGGGCTTCCCCGAACCGCTGTTCGATAACCTGTTCGAATGCGCGCAGTGGCGGGTGATGGGCGAGCGGCACTGGCGGCTGAGCCTGCGCGATCCGCGCGACGGCGGCGTGCACGAGGCGGTGATGTTCAACGTGCGCGCCAGCGCGCCGCCCCCGCGCCTGCGCGCGGTGTACGAGCTGACCATCAACGAGTGGCAGGGGCGCGAGACCGCGCGGTTGCTGCTGCGCCACGTCGAGCCGGCCTGACCGGCGCACGCCGCGCTGGCGGATTTGTTTTGCCCAGCGCCTGGGGGCCGCAAGGCCCATCCACCACGCAAGCTTTCACGCACCCACGCTTGCATAGCCGCGCCCGCCGCGCTTCGATGGGGTTCCGACCACGCGGAGACCACCCCATGATCGAGCAGATGACCGACCTGCCAGCCGGCGCGCTGGGTTTCACCGCGCGCGGCAAGGTGACCGCGGCCGACTACGAGAACGTGTTCGTGCCGGACGTGGAGGCCGCCTTCGCGCTCAACCGCAAGCTGCGCCTGCTCTACCACGTGGGCCACGAGTTCACCGGCTTCGAGCCGGGCGCCATGTGGGACGACACCAAGCTGGGCTTTCGCCACTGGAGCGGCTGGGAGCGCATCGCGCTGGTGACCGACGTCAACTGGCTGCGCCTGGTCGCCCGCACGATGGGCTTCACCGTGCCCGGCGAATTCCGCCTCTACCGCAACGACCAGTTGGCCGAGGCCAAGGCCTGGATCAGCGAATCCTTCCGCGAGCACCACGCCTGACCGGCGTGCGCCCGCTTGCGCGCCTGAAAGAAACCTGCTCCACTCGCGCCATGTCCACGTTCACCGCCCGCTCCGCTTTCGCCACCGCGCCCTGCGCGGCATGTGTGCGGTCGGCCCTGGACAACCGCTCGAACAATAATCGTCGCCTGCACAAGGGGGCCGGCGCGTAGCCGTACGTTCGAGCAACAACTACGCGACGAAGGCCCGCCCAGTGCGGGCCTTCGTCGTTTTCTGGCCATGAAAAACGACGAGGGGAATCACATCATGTGCGGCATTTTCGGAATGTTCGACCTTGCGCCGGGCGACGACCTGGCGGCGTTGCGCCGGCAGGCGCTGGAGCTTTCGCAACGCCAGCGCCATCGCGGGCCGGACTGGTCCGGCGTGTTCATCGACGCCGGCGCCATCCTGGTGCACGAGCGGCTGGCCATCGTCGACCCGGCCAGCGGCGCGCAGCCGCTGCGTTCGCGCGACGGCGCGCTCGCGCTGGCGGTCAACGGCGAGATCTACAACCATCGCGAACTGCGCCTGGGCAGCCGCTACGACTTCACCACCGGTTCGGATTGCGAGGTGATCAACGCGCTTCACCGCGAAGGCGCCGATCCGGTCGAATGGGTGGCGCGACTCAACGGCATCTTCGCGTTCGCGCTGTGGGACGGCGCGGAGCAGCGCTACCTGGTCGCGCGCGACCCGCTGGGCGTGTGCCCGCTGTACTGGGGCCACGACACGGCCGGCCGCCTATGTGTGGCCTCGGAAATGAAGGCGCTCGCCGGCGTATGCGCGGACGTGGCGGTGTTCCCGCCGGGCCACGTCTACGACAGCGCCGGCGGCGAACTGCGCCGCTACTACCGGCGGCCGTGGCGCGACTACGCCGCCACGCAGGGCAGGGCGCCCGGCGACCTCCGCGCAGCACTGGAACAGGCGGTGCAGCGCCAGCTGATGACCGACGTGCCCTACGGCGTGCTGCTCTCCGGCGGGCTGGATTCATCGCTGGTCGCCGCCTGCGCCGCGCGTTTCGCGCGCGAGCGCATCGAGGACGGCGGGCAGAGCGAAGCGTGGTGGCCGCGCCTGCATTCCTTCGCGATCGGGCTGGAAGGCTCGCCCGACCTGGCCGCCGCGCAACTGGCCGCCGAGGCGCTGGGCACCGTGCATCACGGCTTCGTCTACACCTTCTGGGAGGGGCTCGACGCATTGCCCGAGGTGATCCGCCACATCGAGAGCTACGACGTCACCACCGTGCGCGCCTCCACGCCGATGTTCCTGCTGGCGCGGCGGATCAAGGCGATGGGTGTGAAGATGGTGCTCTCCGGCGAGGGTTCCGACGAGCTGTTCGGCGGTTACCTGTACTTCCACAAGGCGCCTTCGGCCGAGGCCTTCCACGAGGAGACCGTGCGCAAGCTCGACGCGCTGCACGGCTACGACTGCCTGCGCGCGAACAAGGCGATGATGGCCTGGGGCGTGGAGGCGCGCGTGCCGTTCCTGGACCTGGCCTTCATCGAGGCGGCGATGGACTTCGACGCCCGCCACAAGATGGCCGGCAGCGGCCGCATCGAGAAGGCGGTGCTGCGCGAGGCGTTCGACGGCGCGCTGCCCGAGGCGATCCTGTGGCGCCAGAAGGAGCAGTTCAGCGACGGCGTCGGCTACGGCTGGATCGACGGGCTCAAGGCGCACGCGGAGCAGGCGGTGAGCGACCGCGAGTTCGCCGCCGCCGCGGCGCGCTGGCCGTACAACACGCCGGCGACCAAGGAGGCCTATCTCTACCGTGCGCTGTTCGAAAAGTTCTTCCCGGGCGAGGCCTGCGCGGCGACCGTTCCAGGCGGCAAGTCGATCGCCTGCTCCTCGCCGGCGGCGCTGGCCTGGGATCCCGCGTTCGCCGCCAGCGCAGATCCCTCGGGACGCGCCGTGCAGGGCGTGCATGCCCGGGCGCTCGCCGCGACGGACATCCAACATGCGTAGGGCGGGCTTCAGCCCGCCGTGCCTGCAATCGCCGGATGGTGGGCTGAAGCCCATCCTACGGATGGCGTATCAGCGACCCAGGCTCATGCGGTAGGCCTCCACCAGCGCGAGCAGCTCGCGCGTGCCGTAGGGCTTGGCCAGGTAGGCGTCGTAGCCCGGGTGAGACGGCAGGAAATCCTCGGCGATCGCGGTGGTCAGGATGATCGGCCGCTCGAAGCCGGCGTCGCGCAGGCGCTCGATCATCTCCAGTCCGCTGAGGCGCGGCATCATGAAGTCGCTGATCACCAGTTCGGGCTGTTCCTGCAGCGCGATCTCCAGGCCCTCGTGGCCATCGGTGGCCACGGTCACGTGATAGCCGGCATCCTCCAGCACGGTAGCTGCCACCAGCGCGACATCGGATTCGTCTTCGACGAGAAGAACGCGAAGCATGATCAGTCCGCAGCCGCGGCGGGGGCTACCCGCGGGTCGGGCCCGAAGGCGATGCCACTGCCGCCGATGTGGAACTCCTGCGTGCGCGGATCGAAGTCGCTGTCGCGCAGCTTGATCACCGACAGGTAGCGGCGGAACGCATGCGCACGCCGGCCGGTGTTGAGCAGCAGCACGTTGTCGACCATCGCCGACAGCTCGTCGCTGGGCAACTGGGTCTGCTCGATCTGCAGTTCGGGAATCTCGGAGGTGTACACCACCGTCGCGCCGATCGCGCCCAGTTGCATGCTCAGCGCATTGATCACGTAGGGCATGCGGCTGGAAATCACCAGGCTGTCGCGGATCGCCACCAGGCCGTCGATGAAGACACGCTTGACGCTGCGCGCCCGGGCACGGGCGACGATGTCGCGCACGATCTCATCGACGATGTTCTCCGCCGGCGGCAGCCACTGGATTTCCAGTGCGCCGGCTTCGATCGGCGCGCCCAGGTCCATGCCGACGCTTTGCGCCTTCATGCGGATGCGCGCGGGCGTTTCGTAGAAGCCGAGCATGAGCCCCGGCTCCTGCGCACTCGACAGTGAGAGGAAGTGCATGCCGATGGTGGTCTTGCCCGAGCCGGTGGGACCGACCAGCAAGGTGGCCGATCCGGCCGGCAGGCCGCCCTGCAGCAGGCCGTCGATATCGCGTTGCCCGATGGCGATGCGGTGGGATGGGGCGTTCGACGGCGCGGTCGCGTCCAGCGTGCTTTCCACGCGCGGAAACACCGCGATGCCTTCCTGGGTGATGCGGAAGCGGTGCTTGCCCGGCAGGATCGAGGCGCCGCGGTGCTTGCGCACCTGGATGGTGCGATAGGCGCGGAAGCCGGCGGTCTCGTCGCTGAGCTCGATCCAGCCGTCGACCATGGTGTGCTCGGGGCAACTGGCGTCGCGGTTCTGGTGGGTGAGCATCATCAGCACCGCGCCGGCCATGCCGGCCACGCCCTGCAGCGTATGGATGAAGGCGCGGAACTCCTGTTCCGAGGCCACCGACTGCGCCACGAAGGTGCCGTCGAGCACCATCGCGGTGGCGCAATGGCGCTTGAGCTCGTGCTGCACCAGCTTGAGCAGGCCCGGCAGGCCCTCGCGCTCGAGCACGCCATAACCGCTGACGTACTGCATCGCGTCGGGCAGCGCGCTGCCTTCGAAGAAGCCCATCTGACTGACGTAGGCCAGCATGCGCGAACTCGACTCGGCCAGCAGCGTCATGTAGAGCGCACGGCCGCCGTCGCGGACGTGGGCGTAGCAGAACTGGTTGGCCATGATCGTCTTGCCGGCGCCGGGCGGGCCCTGGACGATGTAGGCCGAGCCGCGGAGGAAACCGCCATCGGTCAGCTGGTCCAGCCCATCGATGCCAGTCGAGAATTTTTCGATCACGGTCCACTCCACTCAGGTCCGGCGCTACGGTGCTGTCGAGCCGTTGCGGTGCCGGGCGAACGCGCATGTTAGCCGGTCGTGGCGCGGGACGGGAAAGCGGGCCGTCGGGCCCGGTGGGGCGCTCGTTCGCGCGGGTCGGCCAACCCTCCCAACCCGCCCAAGCAGCTTCGGCGGCTGCCTTGACCGCCCATTGACGCGGGCAGCTATTCACTGCCGACGCCCCCGAAAAGGCAGGAGTCCGGGCGAGACGGAACGGCAGTGCGTAGTGAGGTGCACACTGCCGTTTCGTTTGTCTCGACCGAGGCACAGAAGGTTTGCACGTGTGTCATGGGCCCGTCCCCACGACCGGTTCCGCGGCCAGGAGAGCCACGGCGATCGCGCTCGAAGGGCCCGAAGATCCCCCGGAGAGCATCATGATTTCCAGAAGGCGCTTCCTGCAGTCTTCGGTTTCGCTGGCGTTGGTTCCGCTCCTGCCGCGGGTGGCGCTGTCGGCCACTCTCAGCATCCGGCCAAGCTGGGAGGTGTTCCGCCTCAGTCCATCGTTCGTGTCGTTCACCACGGCGGTGAAGACCATGAAGGCGTACATCAACACCGCCGATCCCAATTCGTGGGCGTATTGGGTGAACGTGCATGGCCAGCTCTGCCCGCACGGCAAGGCGTACTTCCTGGCCTGGCATCGCGGCTTCCTCTACAACTTCGAGAACCAGTTGCGGCTGGTTTCGGGCGATCCCACGCTGGTGCTTCCGTACTGGAACTACTACGACAACCCGGCGCTCCCCTATGAGTTCCTGGATCCCACCTCGCCGCTGTACCGCGGCGACCGCAAGGGCACCAACGTGGGCAGCGGGCTGACCCTGGATGCCTTCTCCGACACCCTCACCGCGTTCCAGCGCGGCAAGCCGAACGCCTTCGAGCCGGTCGTCGAGCCGCGCCCGCACAACAACGTGCACAACCTGATCGGCGGCGCGATGTCCTCCATCGCGATCTCGCCGAGGGATCCGATTTTCTGGGTGCACCACGCCAACATCGACCGCCTGTGGGTGGCATGGCTGGCGGCAGGCGACGGGCGCAGCCAGCCGCCGATCAACAACAGCTATTGGTCCGGCAGCTTCCAGTACGGCAGCGCCATCGCCTCCATGCGGCGGACGTGGACCGCATCGACCTCCACCTATCTGGGTTACCAGTACGACAACCAGACTTTGCCCACCTCGCTGCCGCCGTCGGGCTATCTCACGCGAACGACGTCTTCCAGCCTCGCCGGCGCCATACCGGTCCGGCCGGCCAGCGTGCAGAGTGCGCCGTTGGGCGTGGCGCGGCCGCTGGTGCTGGACGAGCGCTCGGTCAGCGTGGACGTGCCGCTCACCGCGCAGGACACCGATCGCGTGCGTTCGGCCATGCTCAAGACGGACAGCGCAACGGCAGCGCAGGAAGGTGGTCCGGTGCGCGTCGTCCTCGACGACGTGCGGCTTACGGGCCTGGGCGAGAAGGGCGGCTACTTCTACAACGTCTACGTCAACCTGCCCGGACCGGGTGGTGCGGGCAACCCCGCGCAGGCCTACCTGCTCGGCTCGGTCGGTGCCTTCGAGATCGGCGTGGCCAGGATGAAGGCCAGCATGGCGGGCGGGAGCATGCCGGGCATGGACATGCATGCCGCCCACGGCAGCGGCGCGCGCCTGGTGTTTCCGGTCACCGACGCCCTGCGCCGGATCTGGCCGACCCGGCTCGACCGGCTGGTCATTTCCTTCGTGCGCGTGGACGGCAGCAGGCAACCGACACGCGGCCAGACCATCCGCATCGGTGCATTCAGCGTGGAAGCGGACCCGTCGATATGAATGCGACCTCAACGCTTATCTGCGATGACAGGTACTCCGCGAATTTTTACTGGCCTTTGACGACCCGCGCGCTTCACTGAGAGGGTCATGAACAGGCGGGGCCGGGAAGAGGAGCGCGGGACGCTCGGCGGGGCAGGCGGCCGATAGACGGCGCCGCAATTCCGGCCGACGGTTTTGTTTCCGCGTGCAGGTCGCGCATCACTACACATGGCGGCGATTCGTGTGGCACAGGTTCACCCACGCCATGGCATGGGTGACTGGCGAGGCTGCCGTCCGGAGGATTACCCATGATTTCCAGGAGACGTTTCCTGCAATCGTCACTTACCGTGGCGCTACTTCCGATGTTGCCGAAACTGGCCGTTTCCGCAGACCTGCGGGTGCGGCAAAGCTGGCCAGCCTTCTGCACCGGCCCGACCTATCCGTCACTTCTCTACGCCGTCCAGACGATGCGGGCCAACAAGACGTCGACCGACCCGGCTTCCTGGGAATACTGGGCCATCGTGCACCGCTACAACTGCCCGCACGGGAAGCCCTATTTCCTGTCCTGGCACCGCGGCTTCCTGTACCGCTTCGAGGAGATGCTGCGGCAGGTCTCCGGCGACCCGAACCTGGTGTTGCCCTACTGGAACTACTACGACCAGCCGACGGTGCCCGCGGAGTTCCTGGACTCGACCTCTTCGCTCTACCGCGGCGACCGCCAGGGCACCGACGTCTACGGCGCACTGAGCATGGATCCGTTCGCCCCCGAGATCACGAACTTCGTGCGCTACACCGGGGCCACCGACGCATTCGAGCCGCAGGTCGAGATGCACCCGCACAATCCGGTCCACAACCTCATCGGCGGCGTGATGGCCTGGATCGCCTACTCGCCCAGGGATCCGCTGTTCTGGGTGCACCACGCCAATATCGATCGCCTGTGGGTCGCCTGGCTGAACGCCGGCGGCGGGCGCCATGAGCCCGCTACGACCGCGAGCTACTGGGACGGCGACAACTTCTATGGCAAGGCCGTCGATTCCATGCCACGCGTGTGGACCCGCAACACCACGGTCAAGCTGGGTTACCAGTACGACGACGAAACGATGCCGGCCGGATTGCCCGCAGATCCCTCGCCGTCGGCCACCAATGCGTCCGTCGCTTCGACCGAGGCGTTCAGCCTTGGCGGCACCACCGCACGGCCGGCGGCCGTGGGGAACGTGGCACTGGGCGCGTCGAAGCCGCTGGACCTGGACGAAAACTCGATCAGCGTGCAGGTCACGCTCACCCCGCAGGACGCCAACCGCGTGCGCTCGGCGATGATCCAGCCGGCAGCGGTGCAACCGGCGGCGGCCGACAGCACCGGTCCCGTGCGCGTGGTGCTGGATGGCGTCGACGTCTCCGGCCTGGGCAAGAAGGGCGGCTACTTCTACAAGGTGTTCGTCAACCTGCCCCAGCAGGGCGTCGCCGCACGCGAGGAACGGAACTTCTTGGTCGGCATGGTGGGCGCGTTCGAGATCAGCGTCGCGCAGATGAAGGCGAGCATGAAGGGCATGCAGGGCATGGACATGCAGGCCATGGACCACATGAGCGCCAGCGGCGGCGCAAAGGCGAGGCTGGTGTTCCCGGCCACCGAAGCCCTGAAGCGGGCCTGGCCGGACAACCTGGACCAGATCACCGTTTCGTTCGTCCGCGTCGATGGCAGGAAGCGTCCCACCAAGGGACGCGTCATCCATATCGATGCGTTCCGATTGGAAGCCGATCCGGCCAAATGACCGCAGGCAGCGCAGGGACGCGAGGGGGCGCCGCAGGGATGCGGCGCCCCTTTTTGTAGGCAACCCGTCGCCACCCGTCGCTTTCGCCATCCACGGTCCGCCATCCGGCATGGCACTGCAGTGGCGGCCTGCCGATTGATAGCTGCGCCTTTCTCCGATGGTTGCCCGACCCTGCAGGCGCCCCGCATCTTCGGCCACGACCAGTTCCTCGGCCAGCACGAAGCGCGCTGGCATGCACCGGGGTTCTCACTCGCGCGGCTCGTACCCACCGTGCCGGAGCACGCGATCGAGGAACACACCCATGCCGAGGAGCACTACGTGCTGCTGCTGCACGGCAGCTACCTGTCCTCGGCGCACGGAGCGCCGGCCGAAACCCATGTTCCGCTGCTGGTCTACAACCCGCCGGGCACGGTCCACCGCGATCGTTTCCGCGATCTCCACGGCGGCCTGTTCCTGACTGTGGCATGCGATGGCCGGCGGAGCCACGGTACGTATTACCATGCGCCGCCGCCGTCCAGCGGCGTGCCTGGCTCCGATCCCATGATGCGATTTGCCGCCATCGCCGGATGGCTCCTCGGCTTTGCCGTCCTGGATCTCTACGCCAATCTCGTGCCACGGCTGGTCGGCATGGCCATACCCGTCTGGCTGGCCTATGTCGGCGTGTTCTTCCTGCTGCTGTTCCTCGTTTGCCGGTACGGGCTGGGAATCGATCGGAGCGAACCGCTGGGCCTGGCCAGGCCGGCCGGATGGGCGCGGTGGCTGTGGGCCGGTTTCGCGATCGGCTTCGGCATCTGGGCGCTGAAGAACTCCGTTTTCTACGCGATGGGCAAGTTCGAGCTGGCCGGATGGCGCGACGCGGCATTCGCGCTGCCGTTGTTGGGCAAGGCCCTGTTCGGCATGTTCCTGGCCTCGGCGATCAACGACCTGATGATCCGCGGCTACGGCCTGGCCTTCTGCCGCCGCTTCGGGCTGATGCGCTGGTACGTGCCGCTCACCGTCGTGGTGTATGCGCTGGATGACGCCTGGAACGAGGGTTTCGACCTCGGCAATCTGGCGTTCTCGGCCCTGCTGGGCCTGTCGCTGGCCTGGACCGTGTACAGGACGGGCATGCTCTGGATGAGCATCGGCATCCACTGGGGCGGCAACGTGTGCTATCGCTTCATGGCCGGCTTCGACGGGCAAGGTGTGCCGCGCCTGCAGCACGTGCTCGAGGGCGCGCGCTACGAATACGCCGGCATGGCGGTCACGGCGCTGATGTTCCCGCTGGTGTGGCTGGTGCTGCACGGGATGCGGGCTCGCCCGAAGACAGCGCTTGCCTGAAGCCTGGACGAACCGTGCCGGGCGACAGTCCTCAGAACCCGCCGAGCGACCAGTGTCGCCGGATCAGGTCGAGTACCCGGTCGTCGAAACCTGACGAGCGGGCGCACAGCTCGCTGCCCACGGACGACATGGTTCCGACCCGCCTGGCGTGCATGCGCACGTGGTCGTCCTCCTCGAATGTCCACCAGGTCTGCCGGTAGCTGCGAAGCTGGACGAACACCGCCGCATCGGCGGGCGACAGCGGCGGCAGGCGCCGACGACGGTCGCCGGCCCGATCGACCCGGTAGGCCGGGTCTTCCGGGTTGTCGCACTCGAGAAACCGACCGACGCTCCCCGCCGCAACTTCCATGCGGAAATACGCCTCGTCCGACGTGCCGCTGCCGGCGGCGCCGAAGTAAAGGCCGTGCACGGTCCCGGCCGAGTCATCGACAAAAAAGACCGACGCCGGGACGCGCTCGGCCCCGGGCTGGTAGACGATCAGATAGTGGATGTTCGTCATGGCGTGGCTGTGCTTCGGCAGGCGCCAAGGGTAAGCCCTGCGACACGAATATCAGCGGCCGTCATGCAGACGATCGGTCCGGGATGATGAGGTCAGGCGAGCGCCGCGCGGCCTTCGCGCCACCGCCGAACAGGCTGTGGTAAGAAAATGCATTCACGATGATTTGATTGGGGGTAGACGCTTGGACGATCACCTGACTGGGCAGGCCTCCACCGGCGTAGCCGGTCTCGACGACGTGCTCAACGGGGGCCTCACCAAAGGCCGGCTGTTCCTGCTCGAGGGCCACCCCGGCACGGGCAAGACCACCATCGGACTGCAGTTCCTGCTGGCTGGCCGGGATGCCGGCGAGCGCGGGCTCTACGTGACGATGTCCGAAACCGAGAACGAGCTGCGGGCCACGGCTGCCTCGCACGGATGGTCGCTGGACGGCCTGGAGATCTTTGAACTGGTCCCGCCGGAAAACCTGCTGGACGAAGCGCAGCAGCAAAGCCTGCTGTATTCCTCGGACCTGGAACTGGGCGAGACCACCAGCCGCATCTTCGAGGCGTTCGAGCGCATCGACCCGGACCGAGTGGTCCTGGACAGCCTGTCGGAGATCCGCCTGCTGGCCCAGAACTCGCTTCGCTATCGCCGCCAGATCCTCACGCTCAAGCACTACTTCGCGCGCTCGGACGCGACCGTGCTGATGCTGGACGACATGACCAGCGAGAGCACCGACAAGACCGTCCACAGCGTCGCCCATGGCGTGTTGCAACTGGATGAACTCTCGCCGGACTACGGTGCCGAGCGCCGCCGCCTGCGCGCGCTGAAGTACCGTGGCCGGCAATTCCGCGGCGGCTACCATGACTTCGTGATCCGCGCCGGCGGTGTGCAGGTGTATCCCCGCCTGGTGTCGGGCGAGCACGGCGAGCGCTTCGAGCGTGACATGCTGCGATGTCCGTCGCCGGAATTCGACGCGCTGCTGGGCGGCGGCATCGAGCGCGGATCGAGCGTGCTGGTGCTGGGCCCGGCAGGCACCGGCAAGTCGCTGCTGGCGCTGACCTTCGTGGCCGGCGCGGTCGCCCGCGGCGAGCGCGCCGCGATGTTCATCTTCGACGAGGAGCGGGGTCTGCTGTTCCAGCGGGCGCTCGGCGTGGGCATCGACATGCAGGGCATGGTCGACAGCGGCCACCTGGTGGTCGAGCAGATCGACGCGGCGCAGATGACGCCGGGCGAATTCACAGCACGCGTGCGCGAGCACGTGGAAGCTGGCGTGCGCACCGTGGTGATCGACAGCCTCAACGGCTATCAGGCCGCGATGCCCGAGGAACAGGCGCTGGTGCTGCACATCCATGAGTTGCTGCAATTCCTCAACCGGCGCGGCGCCACGGCGTTCCTCACCGTGGCACAGCATGGCCTGGTGGGCGACATGAAATCGCCGGTGGACGTCACCTATCTGGCCGATACCGTCCTGCTGCTTCGTTACTTCGAGGCTGCCGGGCGGGTGCGGCGTGCCATCTCGGTGGTGAAGAAGCGCGCCAGCGCCCACGAGGATACGATCCGCGAATACCGCCTGGGATCGCAGGGCTTCCAGCTTGGCGAACCGCTGACCCAGTTCCAGGGCGTGTTGCGGGGCGTACCCACGCTTGCCGGGACAACCGACGAGAAGCGCCTGATGCCGGACCAGTCGTGATCCCACATCTTTCCGAACGCATCCTGATCCTCGCGCCGCATGGGCGGGACTCGCAGGTGGCCGCGGCCATCCTGGCGGAGGCCGGGCTGCGGTCGCTCGCATGCCCATCGCTGGGGATGCTGGTCAGCGAGATGGCCGCCGGCGCGGGTACGGCGCTGGTGACCGAGGAAAGCCTGCTCCCGGCCGACCTGCATCCGCTCGCCGCGTGGCTGGAGGCGCAGGCACGCTGGTCGGACTTCCCCTTCATCCTCGTCACCAGCCGCGGCGGCATCGAGCGCAACCCGGCCGCGGGGCGCCTGCTCGCCGTGCTGGGCAACGTGACCTTCCTGGAACGGCCATTCCATCCGACCACGCTGGTCAGCCTGGCGCAGGCGGCCCTGCGCGGGCGGCGCCGGCAATACGAAGCGCGCGAACGGCTGGCCGCGTTGTACGACAGCGAGCAACGCTTCCGCGCCGCGGTCCAGGCAGTGCAGGGCGTGCTGTGGAGCACCAACGCCAAAGGCGAAATGGAGGGCGAGCAGCCGGGTTGGACCGAATTGACCGGGCAATCCCAGGATCAATACGTCAACTACGGCTGGACTGCGGTGCTGCATCCCTACGACGTGCAGCCGACGCTGGACGCGTGGAGGGCCGCCGTTGCGGAGCAACGGCCATACCACGTCGAGCACCGCCTGCGTACGCGCGAGGGACGTTGGCGCAGCTTCAGCGTCAGGGCGATTCCCACCTTCGACCGCGAAGGCGCCATTCGCGAATGGGTCGGCGTGCACACCGACGTAACCGAGCAGCGGGCCACCGAGCAGTCGCTGCGCGTGCTCACCTCGACATTGGAACAGCGCGTGCGCGAGGAAACCTCGGCCCGGCAAGAGGCATTGGCCAAACTGCACGAGGCGCAGAAGCTGGAAACCATCGGACAGCTCACCGGCGGCGTGGCGCACGACTTCAACAACCTGCTGATGCCGATCACCGGCGCGCTCGACCTGCTGCAACGCCGCTTCGCCGATGCCGACGCACGCGCCGGCCGGCTGATCGACGGCGCCCTGCAGTCGGCCGAGCGCGCCAAGATCCTGGTGCAGCGGCTGCTCGGCTTCGCCAGGCGCCAGAGCCTGCAGACCCAGCCGGTGGACATGGTCGCGTTGCTGGAAGGCATGCGCGACCTGATCCGCAGTTCGGTCGGTTCGACCATCGAATTTCATACGGTCTTCCCGTCGGAGCTGCCGCAGGCGCTGGCCGATCCCAACCAACTGGAGTTGGCGTTGCTCAACCTGTGCGTCAATGCGCGCGATGCGATGCCCCGGGGCGGAACGCTCACCATCGGCGCGGACGTCGTGGCGCCCGGGCCCGGCCAGCCGGAGCTGCCCGTGCGCGACTACGTGCGCGTCTGCGTGAGCGACACCGGCACCGGCATGGACCAGGAAACCCTGGCGCGCGCCATCGAGCCGTTCTTCTCGACCAAGGAAACCGGCCGCGGCACCGGGTTGGGCCTGTCGATGGTGCATGGCCTGGCCGGCCAGCTCGGCGGCCACTTTGCGATCGCCAGCACGCTGGGCGAGGGCACCCGCGTGGAGTTGTGGCTTCCGGTGGTCACCGCCACCGCGGCGGCACCCCGGCGCGAGGCACATTCGGCCCGGCTCGACGCCGCCAGACGGCCGCTGGATGTGCTGCTGGTCGACGACGAACAACTGGTGCGCGACGGCACGGCCGCGATGCTGCGCGAACTCGGCCATTGCGTGGTCGAAGCCGGCGGCGCCGCGGAGGCGCTGGAAAAGCTCCAGGACGGCCTGCGCGTCGACGTGGTGGTGACCGACTACAAGATGCCACGCATGGACGGTGCCGAACTGGCGCGGCGCCTGCACCGCTCGCAACCGCTGCTACCGGTGCTGCTGATCACCGGCTACAGCGGGCAGGCCGAGGACACCCATGGATTGTCCCGCCTGGCCAAACCATTCCGCCAGGCCGATATAGCCGCAGCGCTGGCCGAGCTGATGCCGGCCATCACCACGGCCGAGGCCGGCGCTAGCAGGGCGCAGGTCTGATTTCGCCTTGACGGACGGTGTCAGCGCCGAAATGAATCGGGGCCGCGTTACACGGTTCATTCACGGTCCCTGCGCGAACGCTTAACGGCGAAGTCACATACCTTGCGCCCAAACGCGGGTGCGCGGGGCGTATGGAAAACCTGATCGTCACGGTGCTTTCCCGGAAGCGGCCTCCTGCCGCCGTGGGATACGTCGTGGCGGCAGGGCTGGTCCTCGCGGTGCTGCTGTTCGAGTACACCTATCGCCCCGCGCTCCACCGTTACCTGCCGTTCCTGCCCGCGGTGTTCCTCGCGGCGTTGTTCTTCGGCCGGCCGGCGGGACTCTTCGCCACCCTGCTCAGCGCTGCGCTGGGCGACGACATGGTCGACCTCCTGCGGCATGGCAACGCGCCCGAACCCAAAGAGATGCTATTCATCCTGCTGTACGCGGCGATCGGCTGCGCCACCGCGTGGTTGATCGAGGCGCTGCACGGCGCCGTCAACAAGTTGCTGACCGCGGAGGCGGAAACCTCGTTGTTGCTGGATGAACTGGCCCACCGCACGCGCAACGACCTGATGATGGTGGCCTCGGTACTGGGCCTGCAGGCGATGCGCCAGAGCGACCCGCACGCACGCGCCGCGCTCGAGTCGGCGGTGACCCGCGTACGGGTGATCGCCGAGGCGCAGGAACGTCTGCGCAAGACCGGCAAGCAGGGCCAGGTGGAAGTGGCCGCCTACCTGCGCGCGCTCGGCCACGGCCTGGCCGAACTGCTGCGCGACGTGCGCCCGATCGTCGTGCGCGTCAAGGCCACGCCCATGGCCGTGGATGCCCCGGTCGCCGTATCGATCGGATTGATCGCCAACGAACTGGTGACCAACGCCTTCAAGTACGCCTTCCCGGACGGGCAGGGCGGCACCGTGCAGATCACCCTGGAGCCGGCGGGCGAGGGCATCGTGCTGAGCGTGGAAGACGATGGCGTAGGCATCCCGCCATCGAAAAAGGACGGCCTGGGCGCCCGCCTGGTCCAACTGCTCGCCTCGCACCTGGGCGGCACCGTCCAGAGCATGCCCCGCGAGCGCGGGCATGGCGTGAGAGTGGTGCTGCCGATCAAGCCCGTTGCCGCGGTCGCGGCGGTCGCGACGGTCGCGTCCGATACCTGACATAGGCGCAGCCGCTTCGACGGGCAGCGCCATTCCCGATGACATCCTCGCGCACAACGTTCCGAGGGCCGTCCGCAAGATCCAAACTCCCTCGCGCAAGGGGACAGGCCTTGTGCGCGCAGTCCCGAAGTCCGGGCGCGAGGTCCGTCGGGCCACACGCGGTGTTCGCCACCCTTGCGCGCAGGGCCGTTGGGTTCGTGCGCGGGGCTTTGGAGTCTGCGCGCAAGGCAAAAAGCCTTGCGCACGAGGGCAGCGAACATCGCGCTTGGGCCTCCCAAGCCTCGCGCCCAGCACTTTTCGCCTCGCGCGCAAGACTCATTGCTCCGTCATCGGCTCTACGAACCTTGCGCGCACAGGATTTGCGCACGGCGCAGCCCTGCACCGTACCGCTCATGCGGCTGCGGCAAAGGCGGACACGGATGACAGGATCGGCCGATCCGTTACCGGGACGAAACCCTACAGGGTGAGGGGAGGGCGCACGGTTAGGCTGCGGAGCCGGCCAAGCGGGCCGGTCATCAACTCACACTCAAGGAAAGACGATGAGCCAGAACCTGGTCGACATCGACCTCACCACCGACGCCCTGGGCGCCATCGACGCCGCGCTGACCGCGCTGGAAACCGGCCTGGCCCCGCTGGTCGCGCTGACCCCCGAGCAGCGCCAGCAGCTGGTCAAGATGGGCGACAAGTCCGAAGCGTTCTGCCGCCAGGCCGGCCACGTGTTCGCCGAGAACCCCGGCATCCTGCCCGGCAGCTTCGACCTCCCCGGCTACCAGCGCGACTTCGCCACCCTCGACGCCCTGCGCCCGCGCCTGCTGCGCTTGGGCAAGCTCTACCAGCGCGCCCAGGACACTGACATGGCCCTCGGCAGCGACTTGATGACCAACGCCCTGCAGGGCTACGCGTTCCTCAAGGTCGCCGGTAAGGGGCAGGGGCTGGATGAGATGCGCAAGATGCTGTCGGCGCGGTTTGCGCGGGGCAGGGCGGGGGCGGTAGAGGCGCCTGCGCCAGAACCAGCGACAGCCTAAGCTCGCAACCTCTCAGAGAAAGCCCCGCCATGCGGGGCTTTCTTCATTTTTGCTCCCATCTCGTGTGGTGAGACATGGGCGTAGTTTTCTGGCCGAGCTGGAGTGGCCAGCGTCTCGGAACAGGACTATGTCGGACCTACAGATCAAGTGCATCAACAAATCAGATCGTTACAGCGCCCACGAGCGCATCCGCTACATCGGAGGCCTCAATGCCGATGGGACGCGATGGAAGCTTTCGCAACAGGACGCGATCGCTGGTATCGAGTCGGGAAAGTGGCGGTTCTGGGTGACTGCCAACGGCCAGGCAGTGTGGGTTGTGGTCGCGCTTAGCGCTGCCGGCAACAAATATCTCAAGACACAGAATGACGGAGAGCAGCCAAACAACCTGTTGAGCTTGCCAGAGTGCCCAGCTTGAGCGCTCGCCCTTCGCGTGAACTTTTTGGCGCCGGCTAATGCTGGCAACTGCCAGGCCCCGCCCTGCGGGGCTGTTCTCTAAGAGACGATCCGAGTTGTTCAGCAGGCCGTAGGCGTTATCCTGCTCCAAACTTTCGGGGGAAAGGATGACCATGCAGCGCTGGCTTATCGTCGTCGCTGTCGCCTGCACAGCTCTTGTTGGTTGCAACGAGGCGCCAGAGGACGGCACCACAAACACCGTACATCTGCCACAACAAGCGGGCCAACCTGTCGATCCACTAGCGACTGCCGGGCCACTTGGTCGCCATCGACACTGCCGCGCTTACGGGCGATCAGCGCGCGATCCAAGCCCACACGCAAGCGATGCAAAAGGACACGCTACGGGCATTGCGTATACCAGACGCCTCGCACCCCATTGACCATGAAGCCGCTCGCGCTTCCATCCGACCACTACCAGGCGTGCGCTCCAGCATATGGATTGACCGCGCCAACCTGCTCGTAATGGTCGCCGGAAGCCGTTACCGCAGCATGGAAACCATCAACCGTGTCTGTCTCGCGCTGGAGCCCCTTGGCGATACGCTCGCCGTGGTGGTCAATTTGCAGGATGTCACCGCCACCACCTTCGAAGGCGCTGACACCCTCTCGCGCAACTGCCAGTTGGCCGAAGGCCAGCGTGCGCTATTGCAGACGAAGCGGCAGGTGGATGTGCTTGATCCGGAACTGCGGCGGGTGTTTCAGGCTCAACAGGAGAAACCAAGATGAACCAGATTCCGTTGTCGTCAGCTCTTCGCCAAAAAGCGCCTGGTGGAGGTCTCCCGCCTGAGGCCGTTGGCCCGCGTAAGCTTGTGCTGTCACGGAAAGGCTTCGACGCCGGTTATGGTGGCATGCCGAGCCCGATCCTTCCGGATGGGACGCTGCTCCCGCTCCCGATCCCCTCGCAGCGAGATGCGTTCAAGCTGGGGCAGCTCAATACGACCGTCGACTTGGCGCCTTTGCTCGCCGACCTGAGCGATGGCGTGCATTCGATGGACACCTGTGTGCACATGGATCCCGATCTCGATCGCAGGGCGGACCTGCAGTCGCCGGGGTGGCGACCGGCCTTTGGACAGAGCGGCGCCGCCCAGTCGCATCTGGAGGGACAGGGTGTCGGACCCGGTGATCTGCTGCTGTTTTTTGGGTGGTTTCGGCAGGTCGAGCAGGTGAGGGGGCGTTGGCGCTACGCATGGCGTTCGCCCCAGCTCCATGTGCTCTTCGGATGGTTGGAAATCGAGCAAGTGCTTTCGATCGGAGCTGGACGCGCGGACGCCATTGCACAGCACCCGTGGATCGCGACTCACCCGCATATAGCGAACCACGAGGCTTATACCAGCCCCAACAACGCCCTCTACGTCGCACGTAAGGACTCAGCCCTCGCTGAGGGATGCCCAGGGGGTGGTCTGTTCCGTCGCTTTTCCCCCTCGCTGCAGCTGACCGACCGAGGCGAAAAGAACCGGAGCATCTGGTCTCTTCCTGAGTGGTTCCATCCAGACAACGGACGAGAGCCGTTGAGCTATCACGGCAATCTCTCTCGCTGGAGCAAGGGTGATGGGCTCTGTCGCCTCAAGAGCGTGGCAAAAGGACAGGAATTCGTTCTTGACATCGGAGGTCTGCCACAAGCGACCGAGTGGGCCACGGATCTCATAACTGCGCATTGACCTCCAGATTGGCACTGCATCCTCGGGTGCCTTTGGACCTTCGCTAAACTGCTTCGTTGGCGTGTCGTGCTATCGATTGGATCAGGTGATGTCAGGCAACAAGAAGACGGAAGCATTCGTACGCACTCTGGCGGAGCTAGGTGGATCGGCGGGAAACGCGCGTTTGTGCGCTGAACTTGGGTGGGACAAGACGGCGTATGAGCAGACCAGGGCCGAGTTGATCGAGGCTGGTCTGGTTGTCGCAGGTCGTGGACGAGGCGGCTCGGTTGCACTTGGCGAGAGTCTTGCCGACCAGCTGACCGTGGAACGCACCGCTATCGACAAGCCTGTCGCTGCCTCGAAAGGTGCCAAACCATCATCCTACGACGGGCGAAAGACCCAGCGGGGAAGGGCGGTCAAAACCAAGCTAAACGGCGGTGACCTCGGCTTCGAGGCCGAGCTGTTCAAGGCGGCCGACAAGCTGCGCGGCAACATGGAGCCTAGCGACTACAAGCACGTCGCGCTGGGCCTGATCTTCCTGAAGTACATCTCTGACGCCTTCGAGACCCGCCATGCCGAGTTGCTGGCCGAGGACCCGCAGGCGGCCGAGGACCGGGACGAATACCAGGCCGACAACATCTTCTGGGTACCGAAAGAGGCCCGCTGGTCGCACCTGAAAGCCAGCGCCAGGCGTCCCGAGATCGGCACGCTGATCGATGACGCCATGCGCGCCATCGAAAAGAGCAACGAATCGCTGAAGGGCGTGCTGCCCAAGGACTATGCCCGCCCCGCGCTCAACAAGCAGATGCTCGGCGAGCTGATCGACCTGATCTCCGGCATTGCGCTAGGCGAGGGCGGCAGCAAGTCACGCGACGTGCTCGGCCGCGTCTACGAATACTTCCTCGGCCAGTTCGCCGGCAGTGAGGGTAAGCGCGGTGGCGAGTTCTACACGCCACGCTCGGTGGTACGCGTGCTGGTGGAAATGCTGGAGCCGTACAACGGCCGCGTCTACGACCCGTGCTGCGGCTCGGGCGGCATGTTCGTGCAGAGCGAGAAGTTCGTGCTCGAACACGGCGGTCGCCTCGGCGACATCGCCATCTACGGCCAGGAGAGCAACTACACCACCTGGCGGCTGGCCAAGATGAACCTGGCGGTGCGCGGCATCGACGCCGACATCGCCTGGAACAACGAAGGCAGCTTCTACAAGGACGAGTTCGCCACGCGGCGCGACAGCAAGGGCGAGCCGATCCGGGCCAACTTCATCCTCGCCAACCCGCCGTTCAACGTTTCCGACTGGGGTGGTGAGCGCCTGAAGGAGGACGCCCGCTGGAAATTCGGCGTACCGCCCGCAGGCAACGCCAACTACGCCTGGCTGCAGCACATCCACTACCACCTGGCGCCCTACGGCACCGCCGGCGTGGTGCTGGCCAACGGCTCGATGAGCTCCAACCAGAGTGGCGAGGGCGAGATCCGCAAGGCCATGGTCGAGGCCGACGCCGTTGACTGCATGGTCGCCTTGCCGGGGCAGTTGTTCTATTCCACCCAGATTCCCGCCTGCCTGTGGTTCCTGGCCCGCGAGAAGTCCAACGGCAAGCGCGGCAAGCAGACCCTGCGCGACCGTCGCGGCGAAGTGCTGTTTATCGACGCTCGCAACCTGGGCCAGATGGTCGACCGCACCCGGCGCGAACTCATCGATGCTGACATCCAGCGGATCGCAGACACCTACCACGCCTGGCGCGGCGAGAAGGACGCCGGCGAGTACTCGGATGTACCGGGCTTCTGTAAGTCCGCCACGTTGGAGGACATTCGCAAGCACGGTCATGTGCTAACGCCTGGCCGTTACGTGGGATCGGATGTCGCCGAAGATGACGGGGAGGCTTTCGAAGAGAAGATGAAACGTCTGAGTAAGCTGTGGCATGAGCAGCACCAAGCAGCCACACGTCTGGATGCGGCGATCAAGGCCAACCTGAAGGAACTTGGCTATGTCCAGTGAAGCGGCTAGGGTCTTTGACGAAGAATGGCTCTACCATCCGCCATTTCCTGCTCACTGGGAGCGGAGGTCGCTTTACTCTCTTGCGAAATGGGTTAACGGCCTGGCCTTCCGTGATATCCATTTCAGCCCGGTAGGCAAGCCGATCATCAAGATCGCGGAAATAAAAGCCGGAGTCTCCGCGCAGACGAAGTTTACCGAGCAAAGTTTCGATGAGTCCGTTCGAATACGGTCTGGCGATTTGCTTTTCTCTTGGTCTGGACAGCCAGAAACCTCGATCGATGTATTTTGGTGGCGGGGGCCGGAAGGGTGGCTAAATCAACATATATTCCGTGTGGCTCCGAGAACAGGAATTGTACCGGAGTTCTTTTTCTATCTCTTGCGATATCTCAGGCCAAATTTCATCGCGATAGCGCGCAATAAGCAAACTACGGGGCTGGGACACGTAACTAAGCGGGATATAGAAAACATAAGAGCGGCCTATCCCGATGAAACGGAGCAACGGGCCATCGCTCATATCCTCGGCACGCTGGACGACAAGATCGAACTCAATCGCAGTCGCAACGAAACATTGGAAGTCATGGTCCGCGCCCTTTTCCAAGATTGGTTCGTCGATTTTGGCCCCGTTCGCGCCAAGATGGAAGGCCGCGAACCGTATTTGCCCGCCGATCTCTGGCAGCTCTTTCCCGACCGCCTCGATGAGGAAGACAAGCCTGATGGCTGGTCGTCTCTTCCTTTTGGGGAATTACTTGAAGGATCCATCGGCGGTGATTGGGGAAAAGAGCAAGCCGATGGCGATCATGACCAAGCCGTCTGCATTATAAGGGGAACCGATATGCCTGACTTGATCTCAGGGTCCGTGGGTAAGGTGCCTACGCGCTTTACGACCAGGAAGAAGCTTGAGTCGCGGCTCCTTGAGGACGGAGATATCGTTGTCGAAGTGTCTGGGGGTAGCCCGACGCAACCAACAGGGCGTTCTCTACAGGTGACCACATCAATGTTAGATCGGTTCCGTCACCCCGTCGTATGCGCGAGCTTCTGCCGAAGGCTCCGGCCCAAAGACATCAGTCTTGGCATCTTGGCTGCTTGCCATATGACCAACTTGTATCGCTCGGGTGGAACTTGGAAGTATCAGAATCAGAGCACCGGCATTGCCAATTTTCAGACAACGCACTTCCTTGAAGCCGAGAGGGTCCTAGTGCCTGACTCAGATGTCTTGGGTGCATTCGTTGATTTCATCGAGCCCATTCGCGCAAAGGCGGCAAGTAACGAGAGCATCTATCTAGCTCAGCTCCGAGACATGCTTCTGACCAAATTGATCTCCGGCGAACTCCGCATTAAAGACGCCGAACGCTTCATGGAGGAACGCGCTGCATGAGTGACATGAAGACCTGCTTCAAGCGGGTGGACTACGACCTGTCCAACTTGCTGCATTACCTGGATATCGGCGATATCGGCCTGCCGGATATCCAGCGACCGTTCGTCTGGTCCAACGCCAAGGTGCGCGACCTCTTCGACTCGATGTATCGCGGCTTTCCAGTGGGCTATTTCCTCTTCTGGGAGAACGGGCAGGTCAACGGCAGCAAACAGATTGGCGTGGGTGACAAGGTGCACAGTGCGCCGTCGCGGCTGATCGTGGACGGGCAGCAGCGGTTGACCTCACTGTATGCCGTGTTCCGCGGCAAGCACGTGTTGGACGACGACTACCGCGAACGCCGGATCGAGATCGCGTTCCGCCCGCGCGACGGGCGCTTCGACGTGGCGGATGCGGCCATCAAGCGCGACCCCGAGTGGATCGCGAATATCTCCGAGCTGTGGGCTTCGGGCAATTCCAGCTTCAAGATGGTCAAGGGCTTCCTCAAAGGGCTGAGTGCCAAGACCGCATTGAGCGACGAGGAAGAGGAACAGATCAGCCACAATCTCGACCGGCTGTTCGACCTGCAGAAGTATCCGTTCACTGCGTTGGAGATCGCGTCCACTGTGGACGAGGAGCAGGTGGCAGACATCTTCGTGCGCATCAACAGCGAAGGTGTGAAGCTCAACCAGGCAGACTTCCTGCTGACGTTGCTGTCGGTGTTCTGGGACGAGGGGCGGGCCGCGCTGGAACAGTTCTGTCGCGCAGCGCGTTTGCCAACCGGGGTGGGTAGCGCAGCCTCACCGTTCAACCATTTCATCGAGCCCGATCCGGATCAGTTGCTGAGGGTGTCGGTGGCGCTGGGCTTCTCGCGTGGACGCCTGAAAAGCGTGTATCAGGTGCTTCGCGGCAAGGACCTGGAGACCGGGCAGTTTTCCGCCGTGCATCGCGACGCCCAGTTCGCGATCCTGCAGCAGGCGCAGGCCAAAGTGCTGGATCTGACCTGCTGGCACCAGTTCCTCAGTGCGCTGATCGGTGCCGGCTTCCGCAGCCGCGAGATGATCTCGTCGCAGATGGCGCTGGTGTACGCCTATGCCTTCTATCTGATCGGTCGCACCCAGTGCAAAGTGCCGGAGCACCAGTTGCAGAAGGTGATCGGGCGCTGGTTCTTCTTCGCCAGCCTGACGGGCCGTTATAGCAATTCGCCCGAAACGATCATGGACGGCGACCTCAACCGCTTGCGCAACGTGAGCGATGCTGAGCGGTTCGTCGGCGTACTCGACGAACTGATGACCAGCCAGCTCACCGGCGACTTCTGGACAATCACCTTGCCGGCAGCCCTGGATAGTTCTTCAGCGCGAAACCCGGAACTGTTTGCCTATGTGGCGGCGCAAAATCGCCTGAACGCCCCGGTGCTGTTCTCGCACAAAAAGGTGAGCGACCTGCTCGATCCGGCGCTGAAGACGAAGAAAAAGTCACTGGAACGCCACCACCTGTTTCCCAAAGCGTGGCTGGAGCGACAGGGCGAGGAAGATCGGAAGATCATCAACCAGATGGCGAACTACGCGCTGCTGGAATGGCCCGACAACATCGACATCAGCGACGCTCCACCAAGCGGGTATGTGCCGAAGGTGCGTGTCCGGTTTGCTCCGGACGAATGGCAGCGCATGCAGGAGTTGCACGCGCTGCCGGAAGGCTGGGAAGCGATGGACTACGCTTCGTTCCTGGTAGCGCGGCGCCGACTGATGGCCGACATCGTACGGCGCGGCTTCGAAACCCTGAATTAGGCTGAGGTGGCGGGTGATTGGCCCGGCTCGGCGTGATAGACATGGACTTAGGGGGAACGTGATGCGACTGGACAAACAAGCCCGATGTCTGGTGCACGTCAACCGAAGGAAGGCGGGCTGATGGCGTTCCTCTCCGAGGCCCAGCTTGAGGCTGCTTTGCTGGAACAGCTTGGCGCGCTGGGCTACACCTGCGTTTCGGACGAAGTGATCGGCCCGGACGGCAAGCGGCCCGAGCGCGAGGCTTACGACGAGGTCCTGCTGAGGAAGCGACTGACGGACGCCGTGGACCGTCTGAATCCCGGGTTGCCACCTGAGGCGCGGGCGGACGCAGTGCGCCGTGTGACGCAGTCGGAACTGCCCAACCTGCTGGATGAAAATCGCCGTATCCATGGCCTGCTGACGGACGGTATGGGAGTGGAGTACTACGCCGAGGACGGCACCATCGCTGCCGGGCTGGTGCGCCTGATCGACTTCGACACTCCATCTAACAACGATTGGCTGGCGGTGCAGCAGTTTGTCGTGGTGGCGGGGCAGGTAATGCGTCGCCCCGATGTGGTGCTGTTCGTCAACGGGCTGCCTTTCGCGGTGATCGAGCTCAAGGCGCCCGGCGCCGAGAACGCGACACTGATCGGTGCCTTCAATCAGTTGCAGACGTACAAGCAGCAGATTCCCACACTGTTTCGCAGCAACGCGTTGCTGGTTACTTCGGATGGTCTATCGGCGCGGGTGGGATCGCTTTCAGCCGATCTCGAACGATTCATGCCCTGGCGCACCACCGATGGTCGGGAGATCGAGTCCAAGGGCTCTCCCGAAATGGCCACCCTCATCGACGGTGTGTTCGAGCATCGACGCTTGCTCGATCTCCTGCGCCATTTCACCGTTTTCGGTGAAATGGGAAGCGGCCTGGTCAAGATCGTCGCCGGGTATCACCAGTTTCATGCGGTGAAGAAGGCGGTAGTATCGACGCTTCGTGCCACCAAACAAAGTGCGCAGGCGGAAGATCCGGCTGTCTATGGGTTGCCGAGTGTGGACAGCCAGCCAGCCGGAGACCGCAAGGTCGGTGTGATCTGGCACACGCAGGGTTCGGGCAAAAGCCTGCTGATGGCGTTCTATGCCGGGTTGCTGGTGGCTGAGCCACGCATGGAAAACCCTACGCTTGTGGTGCTGACGGACCGCAACGACCTGGACGATCAGCTTTTCGCGACCTTCGCGATGTGCAAGGACCTGATCCGGCAGATGCCAGTGCAGGCGGAGGACCGCGAACATCTCCGCAGCCTGCTCAATCGCGCCTCGGGTGGGGTGATCTTCACCACGTTGCAGAAGTTCTCGCCCCAGGCGGGGGAGACCGAGTTTCCGATCCTGACCGATCGATCGAATGTAGTAGTGATTGCCGACGAGGCACACCGCAGCCAGTACGGGTTCAAGGCGAAGGTCGGTGGCAAGACCGGCGAAATCGCCTATGGCTTCGCCAAGTACCTGCGGGATGCGCTGCCGAAGGCGTCCTTCATCGGCTTCACCGGCACGCCGATCGAGGCGGCCGACGTCAACACGCCGGCGGTGTTCGGGCATTACATCGACGTCTATGACATCAGCCGCGCCGTCGAGGATGGCGCTACGGTGCCGATTTACTACGAATCGCGGTTGGCGCGCATCGAGCTGGACGCAGACGAGAAGCCCCGCGTAGACGCCGAGGTCGACGCTCTCTTGGAGGATGAGGAAGAGCCAGGCGCCGAGCGGATCAAGCAGAAGTGGAGCACGGTCGAAGCGCTGGTAGGCAGCGACAAGCGTCTGGCGCTGATCGCCGCCGACCTCGTGCGGCACCTGGAGGATCGCCTGGCCGCGCTGGACGGGAAGGCCATGGTGGTGTGCATGAGCCGGCGCATCTGCGTCGCCCTGTACGACGAGATCATCAAGTTGCGCCCGGACTGGCACGACGATGACGACACGGCCGGCGCCCTCAAGATCGTCATGACCGGAGCGGCTTCCGATCTGGCCGCATGGCAGCCGCACATCGGCAACAAGGCACGCCGCGACCTGTTGGCTAAGCGTGCCCGCGATCCCAAGGACCCGCTCAGGTTGGTGATCGTGCGCGACATGTGGCTGACCGGCTTCGATGCTCCCTGCATGCACACGATGTACGTCGACAAGCCGATGCAGGGGCATGGGCTTATGCAGGCCATTGCACGTGTGAATCGCGTATTCCGCGATAAGCCGGCGGGATTGATAGTCGATTACATCGGCATCGCGCAAAGTCTCAAGTCGGCGCTGGCGCAGTACTCCAAACCCGACCAGGACAAGACCGGTATCGACGAAGCCGAGGCCGTGGCGGTGATGCTGGAGAAGTGCGAGATCGTGCGCGATATGTTCCATGGTTTCGATTACCGCAGCGCGATGGATGGCACCTCAGCGGAGCGGCTGGCAATGATGGCGGGTGCAATCGAGTGGATTCTCGACAAGCAGCAGCAATGGGCGGCCGCAGAGAAGACGCCTGAAGCGAAGAAGCTGGCGCAACGGCGTTTCACGGATGGTGTGCTGGCCTTGTCCAAGGCCTTCGCGTTGGCCGGCAGCTCGGATGAGGCGGTAGGGATCCGCGATGAAGTCGGTTTTTTCCAAGCGATCCGCGCGGCGCTGGTCAAGACGGCCACTAGCGCTGGAACGACCCGGCCGGATCGCGAGTTGGCCATCCAGCAGATCGTCAGCCGCGCAGTGGTGTCTACGGAGATCGTGGACATTCTGGCATCGGCCGGTATCCAGTCGCCGGACATCTCCATTCTCTCGGATGAGTTCCTGGCCGAAGTCCAGCAGCTGCAGAAGAAGAATCTCGCACTGGAGGCCCTGCGCAAGCTGCTCAACGACAGCATCCGTTCCCGTAGCCGTACCAATGTCGTGGAGACGCGTGCCTTCACCGAGCGCCTGGAAGAAGCGATTGCCCGCTATCACGCCAACGCGATTACCACGGCCGAGGTGTTGCAGGAGCTGATCAACTTGGCCAAGGACATCCGCGCTGCACGCCAACGCGGCGAGGAAAGCGGGCTGAGTCCGGAGGAGATCGCTTTCTACGATGCTCTGGCAGAGAACGAAAGCGCTGTGGAGGCCATGGGCGACGCTGCACTGCGCCTGATCGCCCATGAGCTACTGACCAGCCTGCGCGAGAACGCCTCGGTGGATTGGGCGCATCGCGAATCGGCGCGTGCACGGATGCGCGTACTGGTGAAGCGAATCCTCCGCAAGTATGGATATCCGCCCGATCTGCAGGATGAGGCCGTGCAAACGGTGTTGCAGCAGGCGGAGGCCTTGGCCTCTGCCTGGGCCTGATAGCCATAGCGCTTCTTACGGCGTCGCAAGTCGAGTTGAACCCGAGCCCCCATGACTTCCGGCCGTGTTCGCCCACTGGCGGCTCGGGCAACACTCGCACGGCTCTGTGCCGTTCGTCACCCCTGCGGTGCCGCCTGCACGGCCCATCGTCCCGTTAATCCCACAAGGATCCCTATGCGTCGCCACCTCTCCACCGCAATCTGCCTGGCCCTGGCCGGGTTCACCATGGCCCCGCTGGGCGCTGCTTCGGCGGCCGAGGCGCGGCTGGTCACGACGCAGTTGCCGCGTGGGGTGGTACCCACGCACTACGACGTGGCGGTGACGCCGCATGCGGACAAGCTTTCCTTCGACGGGCAGGTAACGATCACGCTGACGGTGACCAAGCCGACCAGCTCGATCACGCTCAATGCGGCGGACCTGACCTTCTCAAAGGCGTCGCTGACGCCGGAGAAGCTGAAGATCGCCATCCCCGCGCCGAAGATTTCCGTGGATGAGAAGGCGCAGACCGCCACCTTCGCCTTCGACCACCCAATTCCCGCCGGCACCTATCGCCTGGCGATGACCTACACCGGCAAGATCGGCACGCAGGCTAACGGCATCTTCGCGCTGGACTACGACACCAAGGCCGGCAAGAAGCGCGCGCTGTACACGCAGTTCGAGAACTCCGACGCGCGCCGCTTCATCCCGTCGTGGGACGAGCCGAACTACAAGGCCACTTTCACGCTCACCGCGACCGTCCCGACCAACGAGATGGCGGTGAGCAACATGCCGATCGCCTCGAAGAAGGACCTGGGCAACGGCCTGACCGAGGTGCACTTCGGGCAGTCGCCGAAGATGTCCACCTACCTCTTGTTTTTCGGCCTGGGTGATTTCGAGCGCGCCACGCTGAACGCCGAGGGCACCGAGATCGGCGTGATCACGCAGAAGGGGATGATCGACCAGGCCAAGTTCGCGCTGGATTCCTCCAAGCAGGTGCTGAAGGAATACAACGAGTACTTCGGCGTGCCGTACCCGCTGCCCAAGCTGGACAACATCGCCGCGCCGGGCCGCAGCCAGTTCTTCTCGGCGATGGAAAACTGGGGCGCGATCTTCACCTTCGAGTATTCGCTGCTGCTGAACCCGGAGATCTCCACGCAGCTGGACAAGCAGCGCGCGTTCAACGTCGCCGCGCACGAGATGGCGCACCAGTGGTTCGGCGACCTGGTGACCATGAGCTGGTGGGACGACCTGTGGCTCAACGAAGGCTTCGCCTCGTGGATGGCCTCGCGCACGACCCACAAGCTGCATCCGGAATGGCACACCGACCTCGACGCGGTCGGCGTGCGCGAAGGCGCGATGGGTCAGGACTCGGTCGCCACCACGCACCCGGTGGTGCAGCACGTGGAAACGGTGGAGCAGGCCAGCCAGGCGTTCGATGCGATCACCTACTCCAAGGGCGAGGCGGTGATCCACATGCTCGAGGGCTACGTCGGTGAAGAGGCCTGGCGTACCGGCGTGCGCAACTACATCAAGGCGCACGAGCACGGCAACACGGTGTCGGACGACCTGTGGAAGTCGGTGCAGGCCGCGGCCGGCAAGCCGATCACGCAGATCGCGCACGACTTCACGCTGCAGCCGGGCATTCCGCTGATCGAGGTGCGTGCAGCGACCTGTTCCAACGGCAAGACCGAAATCGCGCTGCGCCAGGGAGAGTTCACCCGCGACCGGCCGAACAAGACGCCGCTGCGCTGGCACGTGCCGGTGATCGCCAAGACGGTGGGCGGCAAGGAAGTGCGCACGGTGGTCGACGGCAAGGCCACGCTGAGCGTGCCGGGCTGCGGTCCGGTGCTGGTGAATGCCGGCCAGACCGGCTACTACCGCACGCTGTACGCGCAGAACAACTTCGACTCGCTGAAGGGGCAGTTCGGCAAGCTCGCGCCGATCGACCAGCTCGGCCTGCTCGGCGACACCTGGGCGCTGGGCATGGCCGGGAACGAGCCGGTGTCCAACGTGCTGGCGCTGATCACCGCGACCCCGGCCGATGCCGACCCGCAGGTGTGGGCCGAAGTGGCGGGCTACCTGTCGGCGCTGGACAACTACTATCGCGGCGACCAGGCCCGCCAGCAGCGCCTGCGCACGTTCGCGCTGGGCCAGCTCGAGCCGGTGTTCGCCAAGATCGGCTGGGAGGCCAAGGCGGGCGAGAGCGTGCCGACCGCCAACCTGCGCCTGCAGTTGATCGGCGTGATGGCCGACCTGGGCGACGAGCCGGTGATCAACGAGGCGCGGCGCCGCTTCGCCGCGCAGAAGACCGACCCGAGCGCGTTGCCGGTGGCGCTGCGCAAGACCGTCACCGCGATCGTCGCCGAGCACGCCGACGAGACGACCTGGAACCAGCTGCACGCGGAAGCCAAGGCTGAAACCACGCCGCTGATCAAGGATCAGCTCTACGGCATGCTCTCGATCCCCGAGAACGATGCGCTGGCCCAGCGCGCGCTGCAGCTGGCGCTTACCGACGAGCCGGGCGCCACCAACAGCGCCGGCATGATCCGCGCGGTGGGCTACCACCATCCGGAGATGGCGTTCGACTTCGCCGTGGCGCACAAGGACCAGGTGGACAAGCTGGTGGATTCGACCTCCAGCAGCCGCTTCTATCCGGCGATCGGCGCCAGCTCGACCAAGCCGGAGATGATCCAGAAGATCCAGGACTACGCGCAGAAGTACATCGCGCCGACCTCCCGCCGCGTGGCCGACCAGGTCATCGCCAACATCAAGTACCGCATGATGATCCGCCAGGATCGCCTGTCGGAAATCGATGCTTGGCTGGACAAGCACGCCGGCTGATTCGCGCCAGCCGTGTAGCGACGAACGAGGCCCCGCACTGCGGGGCCTTTTCGTTGGGGCGGGTCTGCAGCCACTTCAGCGGCCGGCCCGTGCCCGTGGCGGCCGGCTCCGGCAGGAGCCTCGCGCATGCATCAGCGGGGCCATGGATGCTCCATCGCACGCATGACCTCCGACCCTAGCGGGAGGCCGCGGCAGCAGTACGCTGGCGACGCCATCTGAGGGATGGCTTTTCATCTCGGATGGCCGTGGGCGGTGCCTGTTCCAGGCGATCAACCGTGCGCCTGGCGGGCGGACCGCCCAGACCCTCATGAGCTTCGTGCCAAACCCCTGGCCGCTCATGGGCCTCCCACATCGATGAAAAGCAGGTATCCCCATGAACGCATCCGCTTCAACCCGTTCGGGCGCGTGCAGGCGCTCGGTGGTACGGAACATGGCACTGGTGGCGATCGTTGGCATCTGCAGTGCGGCCGGCTCTGCCGCGGTCCAGGCGGCAGTGACCACAGGCAGGGTTTTCGGCCAGGCTCCGGCAGGCGCCACCGTCCTGGTCAGCAACCCCGAGTTTGGAATCCAGCGCAAGATCACGGCGAACGCCGAGGGTCGATACGAGGTGACCTGGTTGCCCGTCGGCGTCTACACCGTCACCGTGGTCGACAATGGCCAACCGCTCGTCAAGCACCCGAGCGTGCAGCTCTTCGTGGACCGCGGCTCCCGGGTGGACTTCAGCTGCACGTACGGGCAGTGCTCGGAGGTGGCCGCCAACTAGCGAGGGAAGCCGCAGGCCGGCCGAAGGCCGGTGCTACGCGGACACGCGCCCGGCCGGTATGCGCCGGGCGCTTTCGTCGCGCTCTGCCGCCGCTCACGGGTCAGCCCCGACCCGGATGCGCGTGCAGTGGTCGGTAAGGATGGAAGCTTGGGCAATGACTTTTGGCCCTTCGGCGAACCTCGCACGCCCGATACGCTGCGCGTGCCGTCCGGAGGGCTCTTCATGCCCTGTGCGCGGCGGCGGTCGGTGTCTCCGTCCGGCGTATCGATTGCGCCTGACGTACCGCCATCCGCTCGACCCCTGGGCGCAACGCCAAACCCCTGGCTGCCCATGGTTCTCCCCCCATCGAAGAAATAAAGAAAGGAAATCCCATGAAGACCATTCACTCGATCCATACGGGTTCGGTCCGCCGTGCGCTGTCCGCGCGGTCGTTCGCGCTCGCCGTCGCCCTGACGGTCTGCGGTCTGGCCGGTTCCTCCGCGGTGTACGCGCAGGCGACCGCGGGCGAAGTGTTCGGCAAGGCACCGGCGGGCGATACCGTCACCGCCAAGAGCACCACCAACGGCACCCAGCGCGAGGTCCAGGTGGACGCCAAGGGGCGCTACTCGATCCGCGCGCTGCCGATCGGCGTCTACACGGTCACGCTGTCGGAAAACGGCCAGCCGGTTGCCAAGCACCTGAACGTGCCGGTGGTCGTGGGTCGCGGCATCCTGGTGAACTTCGACGGCGAGGCTGCGGCAACGGGCCAGCACTGAGCGCCGCTGCCGGACGCCGATGCGTTCCAATAAGAAAAGCCAGCGCTTCGGCGCTGGCTTTTTTGTTGGACGAAGCCCCGCTTCGCGGGCGGAGACGCCGGAGGTCAGAGCGCTTCGAAGATACCCGCTGCGCCCATGCCGGTGCCGATACACATCGTCACCATGCCGTACTTCTGCTTGTGCCGACGCAGGCCATGCACCAGCGTAGCCACGCGGACCGCGCCGGTGGCGCCCAGCGGGTGGCCGAGCGCGATGGCACCGCCCAGCGGGTTGACCTTGGCCGGGTCGAGCTCGAGATCCTTCATCACGGCCAGCGCCTGCGCGGCGAAGGCCTCGTTGAGCTCGATCCAGTCCAATTGGTCGCGGCTGATGCCGGTGCGCTTGAGCGCCAGCGGGATGGCTTCCTTCGGACCGATGCCCATCACCTCCGGCGGCACGCCGGCGACGGCGAAGCCGACGAAGCGGGCCAGCGGCTGCAGGTTGTATTCCTTGATGGCTTTCTCGCTAGCGATCAGCACGGCGCCGGCGCCATCGGACATCTGGCTGGAGTTGCCGGCGGTGACGGTGCCGCCGAACTGGCCGTTGCGGAAGACCGGCTTCAGCTTGCCGAGTACTTCCGGCGTGCTGCCGGGGCGCGGACCTTCGTCCTGGCTGATGACGCGGCTGTCGGTGGTGATACCGCCGGTGGCCAGGTCGGGATAGTGGTCGTCGAGCTGGAACGGGGTGATCTCGTCCTTGAATTCGCCGGCGGCCTGGGCGGCCAGCGCACGCTCGTGGCTGCGCGCGGCGAAGGCATCCTGCTCCTCGCGGCTGACCTTCCACTGCTTGGCGACGTTCTCGGCGGTGATGCCCATGCCGTAGGCGATGCCGATGTGCTCGTTGTCGAAGATGGCCGGATTCATGGCGACCTTGTGGCCCATCATCGGCACCATGCTCATGCTCTCGGTGCCGCCGGCGAGCATCAGGTCGGCCTCGCCCAGGCGGATCGCGTCGGCTGCGTAGGCCACGGCCTGCAGGCCCGAGGAGCAGAAGCGGTTGATGGTCACGCCCGGCACGGTGTGCGGCAGGCCGGCCAGCAGCACGCCGATGCGCGCCACGTTCATGCCTTGCTCGGCCTCGGGCATGGCGCAGCCGATCACGGCGTCGCCGATGCGATGCGGGTCGATGCCCGGCGCCTGCGCCATCACGGCGCGGATCACGTGGGCGAGCATGTCGTCCGGGCGGGTGTTCCTGAAAACACCGCGCGGCGCCTTGCCTACCGGCGTGCGGGTGGCGGCGACGATGTAGGCGTCCTGGATTTGCTTGGTCATTTGGGCTTTCTCCGAAAGCCGGAAATCGGGAATGGCAAATCGGGAATGGTTCCGAAGCCCTGCGAGTCCGGCCTTTTGTGGCAAAGGTGTAGGCGTGTCGGGAATGGCTTTTGACTATTCCCTATTTGCGATTCCCGATTCTCAGTTCCGCAGCGGCTTGCCGGTGGTCATGGTGTGGGCGATGCGAGCCTGGGTCTTCTCGGTCTTCGCCAGCTCCACGAAATGCCTGCGCTCCAGCGCCAGCAGCCAGGCTTCGTCGACCAGCGAGCCGCGCTCGATGCCGCCGCCGCACAGCGTGTCGGCGATGCGGCTGGCGATCGCCACGTCGTGCTCGGAGGCGAAGTAGCCCGCCTGCAGGTTGACCAGCGAGGCCTTGAACGTGGCCGTGCCGGTGTCGCCGGCGACCGGGATGGCGCGGGCGGGCAGGGGCGGGCGCCAGCCGCTTTCGGCCAGCGCCAAGGCGACCTGCTTGGCCACATAGAGCAACTCGTAGGCGTTGAACACCACCACGTCCGAGTCACGCAGAAGGCCCAACTGCTTGGCCTCCAGCGCGCTGCCGGAAACCTTGGCCATCGCCACGGTCTCGAACACCTTCTTGAGGGATTCGAACGGATCGGCCGAGTTGGCATGGGCGGCGCGAACGGCCAGCTCCTTCAGGCCGCCGCCGGCCGGCAGCAGGCCCACGCCTGCCTCGACCAGGCCGATGTAGCTCTCCAGCGCGGCGACGGTGCGGGCCGAATGCATCTGGAACTCGCAGCCGCCACCCAGGCACAGGCCGCGCACGGCAGCCACGACCGGCACCAGCGCGTGCTTGATGCGCATGCTGGTGCGTTGGAAGTTGGCGACCATCGATTCGAACGCGTCGAACTTGCCGTCCTTCAGCAGACCCAGCGCGCCCTTGAGATCGGCACCGGCGGAGAACGGCTCGCCGGTCTGCCAGATCACCACCGCCTTGAGCTTTTCCTCGGCCACCCCGATCGCGTGCTGGATGCCGTCGAGCACGTGGTCGTTGACCGTGTTCATCTTGGTCTTGAACGAGAGGATGCCGACGCCGTCGTCGCCGAGCGTCCACAGGCGTACGCCGTCGTTCTCCCACACGGTGGTGCCCTGGTCGAACTTCTCGCCCAGGATCGCGTCGGGGAAGAGCTGGCGCGCGTAGACCGGGTGCTGCGAGCGCGGCTTGTCGGTGTTCGACGCGGCCGAGTACGAACCGGCCTTGCCGTGCACGCCGCTGCGGCCGTCGGTGACCCAGGCGGGTAGCGGAGCGTCGCTCATCGCCTTGCCTGCCTTGATGTCCTCGGCGATCCAGCTCGCGACCTGCTGCCAGCCCGCGGCCTGCCAGGTCTCGAAGGGACCTAGCTTCCAGCCGTAGCCCCAGCGGATGGCGAAGTCGACGTCGCGCGCGGTGTCAGCGATGTCGGCCAGGTGGTAGGCGGTGTAGTGGAAGAGGTCGCGGAAGATCGCCCACAGGAACTGTGCCTGTGGATCGCTGGAGGCGCGGAGCTTGGCGAACTTCTCGGCTGGGTCCTTGATGGCGAGGATGGCGGCGACTTCATCCGAGGCCTTCTGCTCGGACGGCACGTAGTCGCGCTTGGCCGCATCGAGAACCAGGATGTCCTTGCCGACCTTCTTGTAGAAGCCGGCGCCGGTCTTCTGGCCGAGCGCGCCGGCGTCGATCAGGCCCTGCAGCACCGCGGGCGTCTTGAAGTAGGTGTGCCAGGGATCGTCGGCCAGCGTGTCGCCCATGGTCTTGATCACGTGCGCCATGGTGTCCAGGCCGACCACGTCGGCGGTGCGGTAGGTGGCGCTCTTGGGGCGGCCAATCGCCGGGCCGGTCAGCGCATCGACGGTGTCGAAGCCGAGCTTGAACTGCTCGGTGTGGTGCATGGTGGCCAGCATCGAGAACACGCCGATGCGGTTGCCGATGAAGTTCGGCGTGTCCTTGGCGATGACGACGCCCTTGCCCACCGTCGTGGCGAGGAACGCTTCCAGGCCCTCGACCACGGAGGCGTCGGTGAGCCTGGTCGGGATCAGCTCGACCAGGTGCATGTAGCGCGGCGGATTGAAGAAGTGCACGCCGCAGAAGCGGTGGCGCATTTCTTCCGGCAGCGCCTCGGCCAGCGTGTTGATCGACAGGCCCGAGGTGTTGGAGGCGATGACCGCGGTCTTGGAAAGATGCGAGGCGATCTTCTTGTAGAGGTCGAGCTTCCAGTCCATCCGCTCGGCGATCGCTTCGATGACCAGGTCGACTTCCTTCAGGTGATCGAGATCCTCGTCGTAATTGGCCGGGATGATCGCGGCGGCGAGGTTCTTGTCGGCCAGCGGCGCGGGCGAGAGCTTCTTCAAGTTCTCGATCGCCTTCATCGCGATGCCGCTCTTGGGCCCGCCCGATGCGGGCAGGTCGAACAGCACGGTTTCGACACCGGCGTTGGTCAGGTGCGCGGCGATCTGCGCGCCCATGACGCCGGCGCCCAGCACGGCGGCCTTGCGGATGCGGAGTGTTGCGGGCATTGGCTTCTCCAGGGGATGCGGACAGCGAAACGAAAGAGGCTAGGCAGCCGGCCGTGGCCGGTCGGTGAGCCGGTTATCAGGGGTGGCTGAGGCCGGCGGCGGCGAAGCGGATCAGGTGCGCGACGGTCTGCTCGCGATGGGCAGCCTCGCTGACATCGTTCTTGCGCTGGATCATGCCGAAGCCGGACATGGCATGAGTCAGCGCGCCGGTGACCAGGTCGATGCGCCAGTACAGCTCTTCGCGGCTCAGGCCGGGCAGCAGCCGGGCGAACTCGGCGGTGAACTGGCGCATGACGTGGCCGTAGTTCTCCGAAAGGAACTGGCGCAGGTGGTCGTCGTGCTCGGCGAAGGCGCGCGCCAGCACGCGCATGAAGAGCGAGCCGCTGCCGTCGCTGGACAGTGCCAGGGCAGGGCGGATGAACGCGTCGAGCACGTCCTCCAGCGTGGTGTCGCCCTGGCCGGCGACCTTCGACAGCGCGGCCAGTCGGTGCGCGTTCAGCGTATCCAGGCGGCGGCGGAACACCTCCTCGACCAGCTTGTCCTTGGAACCGAAGTGGTAGTTCACGGCGGCCAGGTTGACACCGGCGGCGGCGGTCAGCTGGCGCAACGACGCGCCGTCGAAGCCGCGCTGGGCGAACAGCAGCTCGGCGGCGGTGAGGATGCGTTCCTTGGTCGAGGCGGAACTGTTCACGCTTAGGTCTCGCTCGTCGGCAGGGAATCAAACGATCGTTTGAGCATACGCGCGCGCCTTCCGGGCCGTCAAACGACCGTTTGCGCGGATGTCGGGCCCGCTTGCGATCAGGCTAGAATCTGTCAAACTTTCGTGAGCTAAATCCGCATTTCGTGTCGGATTTGGTCCTACATTGATCGGCAACGCTGCCGATAGCCCACTCAGATACCAGTTTTCCGGAGCAGACCGAACATGGCGCTGGAGCGCACCCTTTCCATCATCAAGCCCGATGCCGTTGCCAAGAACGTGATCGGCCAGATCTATGCCCGTTTCGAACAGGCCGGCCTGAAGGTCATCGCCGCGAAGATGAAGCAGCTGTCCCGCAAGGAGGCCGAAGGCTTCTATGCGGTGCACAAGGAGCGCCCGTTCTTCAACGCGCTGGTCGAGTTCATGATCTCCGGCCCGGTGATGATCCAGGTGCTGCAGGGCGAGAACGCCGTGTTGAAGCATCGCGAGCTGATGGGCGCCACCAATCCGAAGGAAGCCGCGCCGGGCACGATCCGCGCCGACTTCGCCGAATCGATCGATGCCAACGCGGTGCACGGCTCCGATGCCGCTGAAACCGCCAAGGTCGAGATCGCCTACTTTTTTGCGGAGACCGAGGTCTCCCCCAGGTAACTTGTGCGCTCATCCGTGAGCGCGAAGGTCAAAAAGCGGCCATCCGTGGCCGCACTCTTCAAATGAACCAGGTAGCTTCCACTCCATCTGACCCGACAGCAGTAGCAAGCGACAAGGTCAACCTGCTCGACTTCGATCGCCAGGGCCTGCGTGATTTCTTCGCGCAGCTCGGCGAGAAGCCGTATCGCGCCGAGCAGGTGATGAAATGGATCTACCACCGCCTGGAAGACGACTTCGGCAGGATGACCGACGTGGGCAAGGCGCTGCGCGCCAAGCTCGAGGCGACGTGCTACGTCGGTCCGCCGAAAACGCTGTTCGACAAGGCCGCCGCCGACGGCACGCACAAGTGGCTGCTCGGCATGGACGGCGGCAACGCCATCGAAGCGGTCTACATCCCCGAGCCGACCCGCGGCACGCTGTGCGTGTCCTCGCAGGTTGGCTGCGGCCTGAACTGCCAGTTCTGTTCGACCGCGACGCAGGGCTTCAACCGCAACCTGGCTGCGTCCGAGGTGATCGGGCAGATGTGGGTCGCTGCGAAGCACCTGGGCAACGTCACGCACCAGAACCGCCGCATCACCAACGTGGTGATGATGGGCATGGGCGAGCCGCTGCTGAATTTCGACAATGTGGTCACGGCGATGAGCCTGATGCGCGACGACCTCGGCTTCGGCCTGGCGTCCAAGCGCGTGACGCTCTCCACCGCCGGCCTGGTGCCGATGATCGACAAGCTGTCCGAGGCCATCGACGTCTCGCTGGCGGTGTCGCTGCATGCGGCCAACGACGAGTTGCGCACGGAGCTGGTGCCGCTCAACAAGCGCTACCCGATCGCCGAGCTGATGGGCGCCTGCCATCGCTGGATCGAGCGCCGGCCGCGCACCTCGATCACCTTCGAATACACGCTGATGAAGGGCGTGAACGACCAGCCCGAGCACGCCAGGCAGCTGATCAAGCTGATGCGCAAGCTGCCCACCGGCAGTGCCAAGGTCAATCTGATCCCGTTCAATCCCTTCCCGGGCACGCGTTTCGAGCGCTCGGACGCCGAGACCATCCGTGCGTTCCAGACCCTGCTGCTCAACGCGAACGTCCTGACCATGCTGCGCCGCACGCGCGGCGACGACATCGATGCCGCCTGCGGCCAGCTGAAAGGCCAGGTGCTCGACCGCACGCGCCGGCAGGCCGAGTTCCGCAAACGCCTTGATCAGGGACAAGGAGCCGTGCATGCGTCTTGAACGCTGGTTGGGGGCAGCCATGGCGCTTGCGCTGGCCGGATGCGTCACCACGAGCACCGACACCAGCGGGCTGGGCGGCGGCAAACTGCCGCATACCAGCAAGAGCCAGGAGGCGGAGGACGCCGCGCGCATCCACACCGAACTCGGCCAGCAATACATGGCCAACGGCGACCTGCAGACCGCCATGGAGAAGCTCCAGAAGGCGCTGCAGTTCGACGACGACTACGCACCGGCCCACACGGTAATGGCCGTGCTGGACGAGCGCATCAACCGTCCCGAGCAGGCCGAGCTGCATTACCGCCG
Organism: Frateuria sp. YIM B11624; assembly: GCF_049727805.1. Taxonomy (NCBI): domain Bacteria; kingdom Pseudomonadati; phylum Pseudomonadota; class Gammaproteobacteria; order Lysobacterales; family Rhodanobacteraceae; genus Frateuria; species Frateuria sp. YIM B11624. The sequence goes on along the minus strand of NZ_JBCNYA010000029.1, from coordinate 16,470 downwards.
CGCGGTCCAGCTCGAGCCGGACAAGGGCGGGCCCAACAACAACCTGGGGACGTTCCTGTGCCAGGTCGGCAAGGGCGCGGAAGCGATCGGTTACTTCCAGAAGGCCTTGAAGGATCCTTTCTATTCGACGCCCGACGTCGCCCTGACCAACGAAGGCATCTGCCAGTTGCGCATGAACGACCGCGCCGGCGCCGAGGCCAGCCTGCGCAAGGCGCTGGAAACCAATCCGAACAACGGCGACGCGCTGCTTCACCTGGCCAAGACGCTTTACCTGAACAACGACGCCTTCCGCGCGCGGGCGTTCATCCAGCGCTTCGACGCGCTCGGCCAGCCTAGCGCGGCCGCACTCAAGCTCGGCCACGACATCGAAACTCGCCTGGGTAACACGGATGCTGCCCAAACCTACCTAAGGCGACTGCAAAGCCAGTTCCCGGACTCGGAGCAGGCCCGCGCCCTCGACGCACCCGCTAGCCCATGACCTTCCAGCAGCCCAATCCCGGCCATCGCGCGATTGATCTGTTCGCCATCGCGGCGATCACGGATGGCCCGTCGAACGAATCCGCCAGCTTCGGCAACCGCCTGCGCGCCGCCCGCGAGGCACGCGGCCTGGACCTCGATGCCTGCGCCCACGTGCTCAAGCTCCCGGCGCGCGTGCTGCGCCAGTTGGAGAGCGACCAGCGCGAGGGCATCGATTACGCCGTCTACCTGGCCAGCTACATCACCAAGTACGCGCGCCACCTGGGTGTCGACGAGGACACGATCCAGACCGAGCTGGCGAACCTCAAGCGCGCGGAACCCACGCTCGTGGCCACCGGCGGCATGTCGCATTCGCGCTACCTGCTCGAGCGTTACGCCACCGCAGCCACCTATGTCGTGCTGACCGCGGTGATCGTGGTGCCGATGGTCTGGCTGGGCGTGCGCGGCACGCTGGATCGCGATCTCAGCCACCTGGCCCCGCTGGACGCCACCCCGGTCGCCCAGCAGGACGCACCGGCGCATGTAGCGAGCCGTACCGCGATCGCTGCCGTGAAGGCGCCTTCCGGCAAGGCGGCCACGGCGGCGCCTGCCGAAGAACAGCCGCTGATGGCGTCGATGGCACCGTTCCCTGGGCTGGAAAGCGGCAGCCTCACCGCCGCCAAGCCTGAGGCGGCGACTGCGACGCCGGCACCGGTCGTCGCAGCGCCCGGTGAGCACAGCGTCAGCCTCACGCTGCAGCAGGCGAGCTGGGTCGAGGTCGTCGCGGCCGATGGCTCGCGCCTCGAGTACGGCCTGCTTCCGGCCGGCACCAGCAAGACCTGGAACAGCGCGCAGCCGCTGGACGTGCGCATCGGCAATGTCGGCGGCGCGCAGGTCAGCATCGATGGCCAGCCGCTGGTGCTGGACGCCTATCGCCGCGCCAACGTGGCGCACTTCCGCGTGCAGGACGGCAAGCCCGCGCCCAGCGGCGCCTGATCGCAAGCGACCGCACCGTACGGATCTTTCGCAAGGCCGCGCTCGCGTGTGCGGGTCTGCTCCGCGGTCGCGACTTTCCCGCCGGGAGCTGCCCGCGGCCGTGGTGCTTCGGTTATGCTTGTCCATTGACCGCCATACGCGCGGTCATGGCTTTCCCAACTCAACTTTTGCCCAGCGCCGGGTCGGCCCATGCCGTCGCGGCGCGCGCTTTTGACGGACAACCGCATGGCATTCGACGCATACGACGATTACGAACAGGGCGAACGCGTACAACAGTGGCTGCGCCAGAACGGCCTGTCCATTGTCATCGGCGTCGTCATCGGCCTGGTCGCGATCTTCGGCTGGCAGCAGTGGCGCAACCACCAGGCCACGCGCGAAATGGAGGCGTCCAACCTCTACCAGCAACTGCAGACGGCGCTGGCCGCCGGCAAGACCAGCGAGGCCGACCAGTTGGTCGCAAGCCTGGAAAAGGACTACGCCAAGTCGACCTACGCCGTGCTCGCCGCCAGCGACCGCGCCCAGCGTCAGGTCGAGGACAAGCAGTTGGACAAGGCGTTGGCCTCGCTGCAATGGGCGCGCAACCACGTCGGCGACAACGCCCTCAAGCCGCTGATCGAGCTGCGCACGGCGAAGGTACAGATGGCCGCCGGCAAGGCCAACGATGCGCTGACCACGCTCGATGGCGTCACGGCCAAGGGCTACGAGGCGCTGCGTCAGGAACTACGCGGCGATGCGCTGGTCAAGCTTGGTCGCGCGGACGACGCGCGCAAGGCCTACCAGGCGGCGCTTGCCGCGATGGGTGAAGACGCGCCGCAGCGCGCCGCCTTGCAACTCAAACTCGACGATCTGGCCGTGGCCGGGAAGCAGGGCGCATGAAGGTAATTGGCATGAAGCGGGCGGTGGTGGTGGCGCTGGTCGGCCTGGTCGCATTGGCCGGTTGCCACAACGCCAAGAAGGAAAACGTCCAGCCGCCGACGCCGCTGGCCAAGGACTTCAAGCCGACCGTGCAGGTCACCCGGCTGTGGCGTGAGAGCATCGGCGACGGTGCCAAGGACACCGGCGTGCGCCTGCGTCCGGCCGTGGTCGACGGCGTGCTCTACGCCGACAGCAACGACGGCAAGCTGGTCGCGCTGGATGCGGCCACCGGCAAGACGGTCTGGTCCAAGAGCTCGCGCACCCACGGCTGGTTCGGCTGGGGCGACAAGAAGCGCAAGGACGCCCTGTATGCCGGCGGCCCGGCGGTCAGCGGCGACCTGCTCGCCGTCGGCACGCTGGACGGGCACGTCTACGGTGTCAACGCGAAAGACGGCAGCCCCCGCTGGGAAGCCACGCTCAAGTCCGAGGTGCTCGCTTCGCCGGTGATCGTGGGTGACCTGGTGGTGGTGCGTACCGGCGACGGCCGCGTGTACGGCCTGGACGCCGCCAGCGGCGAGCGCCGCTGGGTCTACGACCAGACCGAGGTGCCCGTGCTCAGCCTGCGCGGCAACGGCCCGCTGCTGGTCGCCAACGGCGTGGTGTTCTTCGGTAGCGACGGCGGCAAGATGGTTGCGCTGCGCCTGGACAATGGCGAAAAGCTGTGGGAGCAGAACCTGGCCAGCGGCGAAGGCCGCACCGAGATCGAGCGCCTGGACGATGCCGATGGTGCGGTCCTGCTCGATGGCCGCACGCTCTACGCCGCCGCCTACCACGGCAACCTGGTCGGCATCGACGGCCCCACCGGCCGGCCGCTGTGGGCGCATCCGTTCTCCACCTACACCTCGCTGGCGACGAAGGACAACGCGCTCTACGCCGTGGACGAGAACTCGCAGGCGTGGGCGTTCGACAAGACCAGCGGCGCCGAGACCTGGAAGAACGACAAGCTCAAGTATCGCTGGCTGACCGGCCCCGCCGTGCAGGGCGACTACGTGGTGGTCGGCGACATCGAGGGCTACGTGCACTGGCTGCAGACCGGCGACGGCGCACTGGCCGCGCGCGAGCGCCTGTCCAAGCACGCCATCCGCGCGCAGCCGCTGGTGGTGGGCGATACCGTGTACGTCGAGGACGTGGAAGGCCGCATCGGCGCCTACCGCCTCGGCGGCGCGCGCTGATCGCTTACCGCGCAAGGAACGATGTCCCGTCATGCTGCCCGTCGTCGCCCTGGTCGGTCGTCCCAACGTCGGTAAATCGACCCTCTTCAACGCGCTGACGCGCAGCCGCGACGCCCTGGTGGCCGACATGCCGGGGGTCACCCGCGACCGCCACTACGGCGTGTGCCACCTCGGCCCGCGACCGTTCGTGGTGGTCGACACCGGCGGCCTGTCCGGCGTCGAGGAAGGCCTCGACGCGCTCACCGCGCAACAGGTGCGCCTGGCCATCGACGAGGCGCAGGTGCTGGTGTTCGTGGTCGACGCCCGCGACGGGCTGCTGCCGCAGGACCAGAGCATCCTTGGCGAGCTGCGCCGCAGCGGCAAGCCGATCATCACCGCGGTCAACAAGACCGACGGGCTCGACGTCGAGCACGCGCTGGCCGAGTTCGCCCGCTTCGGCATCGCCACCACCTTGCCTCTTTCGGCCGCGCACAACCGCGGCACCGACGATCTCATCGCCGCCGCATTGCCGCTGCTGCCGCCGGACGAGGACGAATCGCAGGCGCACGTCGAGGACGACAGCATCCGCGTCGCCATCGTCGGCCGCCCGAATGCGGGCAAGTCCACCCTGATCAACCGCCTGCTCGGCGAGGATCGGCTGATCGTCTCGGACGTCGCCGGCACCACGCGCGATCCCATCCGCGTGCCGCTGGAACGTGACGGCAAGCGCTACACGCTGATCGACACCGCCGGCGTGCGCCGCAGGGCGCGCGTGGAAGAGGGCGTGGAGAAGTTCAGCGTCATCAAGACGCTGCAGTCGATGGCGGCGAGCCAGGTGGTCGTGCTGATGGTCGACGCCCGCGAGAACCTCGCCGACCAGGATCTGACCCTGATCGGCCATGCGGTGGAAGAAGGCCGCGCGCTGGTCATCGCCGTCAACAAGTGGGACGGCATGGATGCGTACCAGCGCGAGCAGTGCCAGCGCACGCTCGAGCGCAAGCTGGTGTTCGTCGACTGGGCCAAGACCGTGTTCATCTCGGCGCTGCACGGTTCGGGCCTGCGCGAGCTGATGCGCGCCGTCGTGCGTGCGCACGCCTCGGCGACGCAGGAACTGAGCTCGGCCGACCTCACCCGCACGCTGGAGAAGGCCTACCAGGGCTACCAGCCGCCGCTGGTGCGCGGCCATGCGCCCAAGTTGCGCTTCGCGCATCCCGGCGGCTCCAATCCACCGACCATCGTGATCCACGGCAGTCGCACCAAGCACATCGCGCCGGCCTACCGCCGCTACCTCGAGAACTTCTTCCGCAAGCGCTACAAGATGGAAGGCACGCCGATCCGGATCGATTTCCGCGACGGCGAGAATCCGTTCGCCGGCCGCAAGAACGTCCTCACCGAAGGCCAGCAGCGCAAGCGCCAGCGCATGATCCGCGAGATGAAGCGACGCAAGAAGTAGGACGTAGGATGGGCTTCAGCCCACCATGCCCGTCGCCGGAAAGCAGCCGCACCTAGGCCTGCTCCAGATCCGCCGGCACCAGCGCATACACCGCCGCGTCCCTGGCCTCGTCACGCACCCACAACCGGCGCCGCGCGACGGCCTCGAACCGCGCGCCCGTCCGTTCGGCGGTCCGCCGGCTCGCGCGGTTGTCCGGCAACGCCACGATCTCCACACGCACCAGCCCCAGCACTTCGAACCCGAAGCGCGCGGCCAGCCGCGCCGCCCGCCATGCCAGTCCCTCGCCCTGTCGCGACTGGCGTATCCAGTAGCCCAGCGAAGCGCTGCGGTGCATGCGGTTGCGTTGGTTCAGCCCGACGCTGCCGAGGAGGTTGCCGTTCTCCCCGTCGAAGATGCCGAAGGCGAAATGTTCGTCCGCGGCCCAGCCCTCGCGGCAGTGAGCGATCCACGCGCGCGCCTCGTCCAGGTCGTAGCCGGCATGGCACCAGGGCAGCCAGCGGCCGACCGTTTCCAGCGATTCCTGCACCGCCGTGTGCAGTGCAGGCGCATCCTCCACGCGCCACGGGCGCAGCAGCAGCGGGCCTTCGGCGAGTTCCGTATCGGCAGGCAAGGGCATGTCGGTTCCCTGTCGTAGGGTGGGTCTCAGCCCACCTGGCTTTTGTTCCCGGCGACGAGATGGTGGGCTGAAGCCCACCCTACGGGCACTGGCCAGTTTGTGCAGGCTCGCCGGCGACGGGATAATAAGCGCCTTTGCACAGCAGGCAGCCCCATGAGCGCACGCATCCTCGACGGCAAACGCATCGCGCAGGAAGTGCTGGATCGGGTGGGGCGGCGCGTGGCCGAGCGCAAAGCGCAGGGCCTGACGGAGCCGGGTTTGGCGGTGGTGCTGGTGGGTGACGACGCGGCCTCGTCGGTGTACGTGCGCAACAAGCGCAAGGCCTGCCACCAGGTCGGCTTCCGTTCGTTCGACTACGACCTGCCGGCCGGCACCACGCAGGCCGAACTGTTCGCGCTGATCGACCAGCTCAACGCCGATCCGGCCGTGCACGGCATCCTGGTGCAGTCGCCGCTGCCGCCGCACATCGACGAGGACGCGCTGGTCGACCGCATCGACGCCGGCAAGGACGTGGATGGCTTCCAGGCGGTGAACGTGGGCCGCCTGGCGCTGCGCCGCTTCGGTCTGCGGCCCTGCACGCCCAAGGGCGTGATGACCCTGCTCGGGCACACCGACCGCCCGGTGCGCGGCCAGCACGCGGTTGTGGTCGGGGTGTCCAACCACGTCGGCCGGCCGCTGGCGCTGGAACTGCTGATCGCCGGCTGCACCACTACATGCTGCCACCGCTTCACGCGCGACCTCGAATCGTTCGTGCGCCAGGCCGACATCGTGATCGTCGCTGTCGGTCGGCCGGGACTGGTCAAGGGCGAGTGGATCAAGCCAGGCGCAGTGGTGATCGACGTCGGCATCAACCGCCTCGACGACGGGAGGCTGGTGGGCGACGTCGAGTTCGCTCCCGCGGCCGAGCGCGCCAGCTGGATTACCCCGGTACCCGGCGGCGTCGGCCCGATGACCGTGGCCACGCTGATCGAGAACACGCTGGAGGCGGCCGAGGCGCGGTAGGCATCCGGCCGGAGCGCCCCCATCCGCCTGTCGGCACCTTCCCCCGTGAGCGGGGGAAGGCTCGGATGTGCAGGCCTCGTTCCTTCCCCCGTCCACGGGGGAAGGTGCCCGAAGGGCGGATGGGAAGCCTTGCGGTAAACCCGCACATGCCCGCCATCTGGCGACCACCACACCCACGCGCGTATAATCCCCTCTTTGCAGCGGGACTTTTCGCATGCGCATCCTCGCCGAGGCCCTGACCTACGACGACGTGTACCTCGTTCCGGCCCATTCGGCCGTCCTCCCACGCGACGTCGACACCTCCACGCGGCTCACCCGCAGCCTGCGCCTGAACATCCCCATCGTGTCCGCCGCCATGGACACCGTGACCGAGGCGCGGCTGGCCATCACCATGGCACAGCAGGGCGGCATCGGCATCATCCACAAGAACATGACCGCCGCGCAGCAGGCCGCCGAAGTGCGCCTGGTGAAGAAGTTCGAGGCGGGCGTGATCCGCAGCCCGATCAGCGTCGGTCCCAACACCTCCATCCGCGAGGTGCTGCAGCTCACCCGCGCGCACAACATCTCCGGCGTGCCGGTGGTCGACGGCGAGAAGCTGGTCGGCATTGTCACCAGCCGCGACCTGCGCTTCGAGCGCAAGCTGGAAGACCCGGTGCGCAACATCATGACGCGCCAGGACAAGCTGGTCACCGTGCGCGAAGGCGCCAGCCAGGACGAAGTGCTGCAACTGCTGCACAAGTTCCGCATCGAGAAGGTGCTGGTGGTCAACGACGACTTCCAGTTGCGCGGGCTGATCACCGTCAAGGACATCCAGAAGGCGCGCGACAACCCGCACGCCGCCAAGGACGCGCACGAGCGCCTGCTGGTCGGCGCCGCGGTCGGCGTCGGCGGCGACACCGAGCAGCGCATCGAGGCGCTGGTCGACGCCGGCGTGGACGTGCTGGTGGTCGACACCGCGCACGGCCATTCGCAGGGCGTGATCGAGCGCGCCGGCTGGGTCAAGAAGCGCTACCCGCAGGTGCAGGTGATCGCCGGCAACATCGTCACCGGCGAGGCGGCGCGCGCGCTGCTCGACGCCGGCGTGGATGCGGTCAAGGTCGGCGTGGGCCCGGGTTCGATCTGCACCACCCGCGTGGTCGCCGGTGTCGGCGTGCCGCAGATCACCGCGATCGATCTGGTCGCGACCGCGCTCAAGGACGAGATTCCGCTGATCGCCGACGGCGGCATCCGCTACTCGGGCGACATCCCCAAGGCGCTGGCCGCCGGCGCCTCCACCGTGATGCTGGGCTCGATGTTCGCCGGCACCGAAGAGTCGCCGGGTGAAGTGGAGCTATTCCAGGGCCGCTCCTACAAGAGCTACCGCGGCATGGGCTCGCTGGGCGCGATGGCGCTGGGCTCCAAGGACCGCTACTTCCAGGACGAGGCCGACGCCGACAAGCTGGTGCCGGAAGGCATCGAAGGTCGCGTGCCGTACCGCGGTCCGCTGCGCAACATCATCCATCAGCTGATCGGCGGCCTGCGCGCCTCGATGGGCTACCTCGGCGCCGCGACGGTCGAGGACGTGCGCCACAAGGCGCAGTTCGTGAAGGTGACCTCCGCCGGTGTGACCGAGGCGCACCCGCACGACATCCAGATCACCAAGGAAGCGCCGAACTACCGGCTGAACTCGTGACGTAGCAGGAGCTCGGCATCCGGCGCCGGATTTTCGTGACGCCACTTCCGGCGGGACCCGCTTCGATCATCCGCATCGCGTTAGGCCTCAGAGGACAGTCATGCGCTGCTTCAACCATTCGGAAGTTCGAGCAGTCGGGTTCTGCAGGCATTGCAGCAAGGCGCTGTGTCATGGGTGTGCGAGCGACCTCGGCTTCGGCTTGGCCTGCCGGGACATGCACGAGCAGCAGGTTACGGCCGTCAACGCCATGGTTGAGCGAGCAACGCGAGCTCAAACGGTCGGCCGCTCCAACAAATATCTGTCATCGCTTTTTTTCCTGATTTTTGGCTCGTTCTTCGTTGGTTACGACTTGTACGAGGGCGATCGAGGTACAGGCTTCGGCGTGTGGCTCGGCGGCTTGTTCATTGCTTACGGGCTTTACCTCGCAATAGTTGTTCGCCGGGTCTGGGCCAAGGCCTGACAATTCATTCAACCTCAAGCCGCTTCGCGGCTCGGCTTAATTCAGGCGATGGATTCACGCCTTCGCGGAATTGACGCCGGCCCGTTTCTGGACGACTGCCAAAGAACCCGGTCCATGCAGAGCATCCACTCCGACAAGATCCTCATCCTCGACTTCGGCGCGCAATACACCCAACTGATCGCCCGCCGCGTGCGCGAGCTCGGCGTCTACTGCGAGATCTGGGCATGGGACCACGATCCGACGCAGATCGCCGCCTTCGGCGCCAAAGGCATCATCCTCTCGGGCGGCCCCGAATCGACCACGCTGCCGGGCGCGCCCAAGGCGCCGCAGGAAGTGTTCGACTCCGGCTTGCCGATCCTGGGCATCTGCTACGGCCTGCAGACGATGGCCGCGCAACTGGGCGGCGCCACCGAGGCGGCCGACCAGCGGGAGTTCGGCCATGCGCAGGTCGACATCGCCGACAACAGCCGCCTGTTCGATGGCCTGAGCGATCACGCCGACGCACACCGGCTCGACGTCTGGATGAGCCACGGTGACCACGTCAGCCAGGCGCCGCCGGGCTTCGCCATCACCGGCACCACCGACCGCATTCCGGTCGCCGTGATGGAGAACCAGGACAAGCGCTGGTACGGCGTGCAGTTCCATCCGGAAGTCACCCACACCAAACAGGGCACGGCGCTGCTCAAGCGCTTCGTGGTCGACATCTGCGGCTGCGCCACGCTGTGGACCGCCGACAACATCATCGAGGACCAGATCGAGCGCGTGCGCGAGAAGGTCGGCAACGACCACGTGCTGCTGGGCCTCTCCGGCGGCGTCGACTCCTCGGTGGTCGCCGCGCTGCTGCACAAGGCGATCGGCGACCAGCTCACCTGCGTGTTCGTCGACACCGGCCTGCTGCGCTTCAAGGAAGGCGACCAGGTGATGGCCACCATGGCCGAGCACATGGGCGTGAAAGTCATCCGCGTCGACGCGGCCGACCGCTACTTCAAGGCGCTCGAAGGCGTGGCCGATCCGGAAGCCAAGCGCAAGATCATCGGCCGACTGTTCGTGGAAATCTTCGACGAGGAATCGGCCAAGGTCACCGAAGCCGGCCATGGCCAGGTCAAGTGGCTGGCGCAGGGCACCATCTATCCCGACGTCATCGAGTCCGCCGGCAGCAAGACCGGCAAGGCGCACGTCATCAAGAGCCACCACAACGTCGGCGGCCTGCCCGAGGACATGAAGCTCGGCCTGGTCGAGCCGCTGCGCGAGCTGTTCAAGGACGAGGTGCGGCGCATCGGCGTGGCGTTGGGCCTGCCGCGCGAGATGGTCTACCGCCATCCGTTCCCCGGTCCGGGCCTGGGCGTGCGCATCCTGGGCGAGGTCAAGCGCGAGTACGCCGAACTGCTGGCCCGCGCCGACGCCATCTTCATCGACGAGCTGCGCAAGGCCGACCTCTACGACAAGACCAGCCAGGCCTTCGCCGTGTTCCTGCCGGTGAAGTCGGTGGGCGTGGTGGGCGATGCGCGCGCCTACGAATGGGTGATCGCGCTGCGCGCGGTCGAGACCATCGATTTCATGACCGCGCACTGGGCGCACTTGCCGTACGAATTCCTCGGCAAAGTCTCCAACCGCATCATCAACGAGCTGCGCGGCGTCTCCCGCGTGGTCTACGACATCAGCGGCAAGCCGCCCGCGACGATCGAGTGGGAGTGAGGCTGGGCGTGCCGGATGGCTCGTCGTCGTCTGCTTTTGCCAGGCAGGCCCGGGCAGAAACGTCACGCGAGCCCCGGCCTCTCACCCCAACTCTCTCCCCGTAGGGGAGAGGAAGCTGATTCCTGGCACGGTTCAACAAGTCCCGACACCCGCGCCTTGCTCCCTCTCCCTGCCGGGGGGAAGCTCGGTGAGGGGACAAGGGCTTGCGGGAAGGTGCGGCCGACCGTCGTGAGCGCAGCGCTCGCCAGCGGCCGGGCTCGGCGGACCCTTGGGGGTCCGCACTGTTCCACACTCCGCACGCATTGTTTCAAAACCGCGGTCTTTAGGCGCCATGCCCCCGCCACTATGGTGAATGTCGTTCCCGCGACGGCTGCGGGCGGAGGAGGCAAGCATGAAGACGATCCTGGGCCGCTACGGCAATCCGAATCGCCACTGGGTGGGCGATGGTTTCCCGGTGCGTTCGCTGTTCTCGTACAACACGCTGGACCAGGCCATCAGCCCGTTCCTGCTGCTCGACTTCGCTGGCCCGCACCACTTCGAACCTGGCACGCGGCCGCGTGGCGTGGGCTCGCACCCGCACCGCGGCTTCGAGACGGTGACGATCGTCTACGAAGGCGAGGTGTCGCACCGGGATTCGACCGGCAAGGGCGGCACGATCGGCCCGGGCGACGTGCAGTGGATGACCGCCGCCAGCGGTATCCTGCACGAGGAGTTCCATTCGCAGGGCTTCACCCGGACGGGCGGACCGTTCCGCATGGTGCAGCTGTGGGTCAACCTGCCGGCGAAGGACAAGATGGCCGCGCCCGGTTACCAGGCGATCACCGCGTCCGACATCCCGGTGGTCCGCCTGCCGCAGGAGGCCGGTACCGCGCGCGTCATCGCCGGCGAGTTCGGCGGGACGAAGGGGCCGGCGCGCACCTTCACGCCGATCAACGTGTGGGACCTGCGGCTGGCCGCCGGCGCGTCGCTTGCCCTGGACCTGCCCGAAGGCCACACCAGCGCGCTGGTGGTGTTGTCCGGCCACGTCACGGTCGGCGGCCGCCAGGCTGCCGGCGAAGCGGAGATGGTGCTGCTCTCGCGCGAAGGCGCGGGCACCACGATCGAGGCCGACGGCCACGCCACCGTGCTGGTGCTGACCGGCGAGCCGATCGACGAGCCGGTGGTCGGCTACGGACCGTTCGTGATGAACAGCGAGGCGCAGATCAACCAGGCCATCCACGACTTCAACAGCGGGCGCTTCGGCCGGATGGCGCAGGCCTGAGCTTGCCAGCCGGCGGTGGCGTGCCGCCACCGGTGCCGATCCACGAACCCACCATCGGAGGAGCATTGCCATGAGCAGCGAAGTACGACGCGACCCGCATTCCGACCATCTGCTGACGCCGGAGAACGCGGCCTTCATCATCATCGACTACCAGCCGATCCAGGTGTCCTCGATCCGCTCGATCGACCCGAAGGAACTAGTCTTCAACATCGTCAGCACGGCCAAGGCGGCGTTGAACTACGGCCTGCCGATCGTGCACTCCACAGTGAACGTGGCGAGCGGCCGCAACAAGCCGCCGATCCCGGAGATCCAGGCCGTGCTCGGCCACCTGCCGACCTACGACCGCACCTCGATCAACAGTTGGGAAGACGTCGAGTTTCGCAACGCGGTCTACGCGACGGGGCGCCGCAAGCTGGTCATGACCGCGCTGTGGACCGAGGCCTGCCTCGCCTTTCCCGCGCTCGACGCGCTCAGGGAAGGCTTCGACGTGTACGTCGTGGCCGACGCGGTCGGCGGCACCTCGGTGGCGGCGCACGAGGCCGCGCTGCGGCGGATCGAGCAGGCCGGCGGCAAGTCCATCAGCAAGACCCAGTTCTACTGCGAACTGCAGCGCGACTGGGCGCGCGAGGCCACCGTGCCGGGCTTCATGCACGTGTTCCAGAACTGGGATGGCTCCAATCCCGAGAAGGACTTCAAGGGCTGAGCGGCAGACTCGGATCACGCTCCGGATCCGCAACCCCACAGCATCGGAAGAGGGCAGCGGCCCGGCGGCGCGCCTTGCGCGACGGTCCGGGTCGCTGCCAAGCTGCCGGGCTGATCCACGACACGCGACAAGGGCAGGCCGACATCCGGCCGTCACGGAACAGGAGAGGCTGCACATGGCCATCGAACGCATCATCGACAAGCGCACGCACGACCTCGGCGGCGGCTTCGTGGTCGGGCGGGTGCTGCCCTTCCGCGCGCGCCGCATGGTCGGCCCGTTCATCTTCTTCGACCACATGGGGCCGCTCTCGCTGGCGCCCGGCATCCCGCGCGAGCTGGACGTGCGGCCGCATCCGCACATCGGGCTCTCGACCGTGACCTACCTCTATGCCGGGCAGATCACCCACCGCGACAGCCTCGGTTCGCACCAGGAGATCCGCCCCGGCGAGGTCAACTGGATGGTCGCCGGCAGCGGCATCACGCACAGCGAGCGGCTCGAGTACGCCCGCAGCCACGGCGCGCTGATGCACGGCATCCAGGCCTGGGTTGCCTTGCCCGAGGCGGACGAGGAGAGCACGCCGGCCTTCTACCATCACGAAGGCGCGGACCTGCCAGAGTGGCGCGAGGACGGCGTGCACGGCCGGCTGATCGCAGGCGAGGCCGACGGCATGAAGGCCGGCGTGCGCACCCACTCCCCGCTGTTCTACCAGCACTGGGAAATGGACGCGGGCGCACGCCGCAGCGTCGCCGGCGCCTATGCGGAGCGCGCGGTCTATTGCGCGAGCGGCGAGGTCGACGTCGATGGCACCACGCTGCAGGCCGGGCAGATGGCCGTGCTGGCCGGGCGCGATGCCGTCGACGTGCTCGCCCGCCGGCCGTCGACCGTGATGGCGCTGGGCGGCGAGCCGATCGGCGAGCGCTTCCTGCTGTGGAACTTCGTGTCGTCCTCGAAGGAGCGGCTGGCGCAGGCGGCCGAGGACTGGCGGCAGCAGCGCATGAAGCTGCCCGCCGGCGACGATGCCGAATTCATTCCCATGCCGGCCTAGGCCCGCGCCACTCCACGTCCATCGACACGAGGAACACCCGGATGAGCGACATCACCATCACCAAGCAGGACGGCCCGCGGCATGGCCGCTACGTCGCGCGGGTCGAAGGCATCGAGGCCGAGGCCGAGCTGACCTACACGCATCGCGGCCCCGGGCTCGTCAGCGCCGACCACACCGGCGCCCCGGAGAACCTGAGGGGCACGGGCGCCGCCGCGGCGCTGGTCGATTACCTGGTCGCCGATGCGCGAAGCAGCGGCTTCAGGATCCTGCCGCTGTGCCCGTACGTCCGCGCCCGCTACCAGAAGCATCCCGAATGGCAGGACGTGATGACCCTGGCGCCCGGCGAGGAGCCGCACGCCGGCTGACGGCGGCGATGTTTTTCCTGCGGCCGCGGCGGGCTTCGCCTCGCGCGCGAGGCCGCTTCCGTTTGCACGATGAGGAGATGCCATCCGATGGTTCGCAAGACACAGGCCAAGGTGGCCGACACCCAGGCCAGCCCGCTCGCCGTGGCCATCGAAGTCTCGGGCCATCGCCTGATCGGTGACGAGCCGGCCTCGCAGGGCGGCGCGGACCTCGGGCCATCGCCCTACGATTTGCTGACGGCCTCGCTCGGCGCATGCACCGCCATGACCGTGCGCTGGTACGCGCTTAAACAGGGCTGGCCGCTCGAACACGTCAGCGTGGACGTCGAGCACGAGAAGCGGATGCAGGCCGGGCATCCGGACCTGATCGACGCCTTCCGCAAGCGCGTCGTCATCACCGGTCCCGACCTGACCGGCGAGCAGAAGCAGAAGCTGTTCGAGGTCGCCGCCAAATGCCCGGTGCACAAGACGCTGACCGGCACCATCAGCATCGAAACGCTCGACGATCCGGACGCCTGAGCCGCCCCCCGGCAGGCGCCGGCTCCCGCCGGGCCCGCGTACTCACGGCAGCGCCACGCCGGTGAGGTCCTGAAGCCGCGCGACGAGCGCGTCCTGGAAAGCAGGGTCCAGCGCCTGGGCGGCAGGCTGCTCGGGCTTCATGTGATGCCAGTAACGGCCGCTGGCGCGCGCCTCGGGGTCCGCGCTGACGGCGAGCCAGCTCTGCGTGCGCTGCCCCGTATCGATGTCGACCGGGGCGCCCGCACCACCCATCCGTGTGCGCACCCAGCCGGGATCCACAGCGCTGCTGACCACCTCGGGCCACTGGCGCGCCAGGAAGAAGGCCAGTGCCACGACGTACAGCTTGCTTTCGGCATAGGCCCGGGACGGATTCCAGCGGCGCGCTTTCCAGTCGATGTCGTCCAGGGGCCCTTCGCCCTGGCGATGAAGGCCGCTGCTGAGGTAGATCAGCCGCCTGGGACGCATCATCAACGCCGTGAGCACGAACGGCGCGAGCGTGTTCACCGCCAGGGTGCCGGCATGGCCCTCCGGCGTGGTTTCGCGATCCGGCCGGGCATAGACGCCGGCGTTGTGGATGACGGCGTCCATGCGCCCGATCGCGTTGACCTGCTCCGCCACCTGGACGGTTTCCACGCGGCTGCGCAGGTCGCCGATCGCGACACCGGCCGCCGAGGGTGCGAGGTCCGCGAGGGCCGACGCACGCCCGGGTGACCGGGCGTGAAGCACGACCTCGTGGCCTTGCCCGAGGAGCGTCCGGGCGGCCGCGCGGCCGAGGCCATCGGTGCTTCCGGTGACGAAGATGCGCATGCTCCCGACCTATCGCCGCTTCATGCCGACCTGGCCGCACAGGCGTACTGGTCGGTCGCTTCGGCCATCTCGAGGAGCGTCTGTTCCATCGACTTCACGCCGTAAGGGTAGAAGTCCTTCTTGTCGCCCGCATCCCACTGGCGTTTGAGTTGCGGGTCGGAAAGATCCCAGTCCCGACGGATCGCCTTCGTCGCTTCGCGCAACGCCTGGTGTAGCTCCGCCGTGGATGGCCGCCCCCAGTAGTAGTAGCCATTCCAGATGTTGCGGATGTCCATCCCGGGTGCGAGCAGGAAGGTGTGCGGGATCATCGGTTCGTGGGTCGGATCGGTGTATTCGAGGATGTCCAGCGCGTCGCGTACCTGGCGCTTCTCGTCGTACAGGAACGGGTAGTGCGCGCCCAGTTGCTGGCGCAGGTTGTTGGTGGTGTGCCAGTCGTCGATGGTGATCACCACTGGATGGCAACTGCCGACGACCAGTTGCGGGTGGAAGGCGGTCAGCGCCTTGAGCTGTTCGCGGTCCTTGGGGCAGAAGAAGCCGCGGATGAGCACCAGCAGCATGAGGTCGGCCGTGCCCTGCAGGTCGGACAGGCGGCGCGGCGTCCGGGTGTGGTCGGGCAGGACGAAGTCCGGGAAGGTGCGTCCCACGGCGATGTCGGGATTCATGGCGACTCCTGCCTGTGAGGGGAAGGTTCCATGCTCGGTCGCCAGCGTTGAACCGGCCGTCAAGCCGGCCTCGAGCATGGGCTGGGCCATGCGACCCGCGGGTAGAATGGCCACTCCCAGTCACGGTTTGACAGGCTTGTCCATGATCGATCCCGCTACGCCGCACGAGCCGGTGTTCTCGCCGCAGGACACGGCCTGCATGCGCCGCGCCCTGCAACTGGCGACGCACGCGCGCGACGCGGAGAACGAGGTGCCGGTCGGCGCCGTCCTGGTGCACGAAGGGCAGATCGTCGGCCTGGGCTGGAACCGCAACATCACCCTGCATGACCCGACCGCGCACGCCGAGGTCATGGCCTTGCGCGCGGCGGGCGAGAAGCTCGCCAACCACCGCATCGTCGGTGCCACGCTGTACGTGACGCTGGAACCCTGCGCGATGTGCGCGATGGCGCTGGTGCATGCCCGCATCGGGCGGGTGGTGTATGCGGCGACCGACCCCAAGACCGGCGCCGCCGGCAGCGTGTTCGACACGCTGATCTCCGAGCGTCACAACCACCGCGTGCTGGTGCAGGGCGGACTGCTGGCGGCCGAATCGGGCGAGATGCTGCGGGAGTTCTTCCGCTCGCGGCGCTGAGCTGCTCTTGTGTAGGGTGGGCTTCAGCCCACCATCGTCGTGCCGGGATGGTGGGCTGAAGCCC
>NZ_JBCNYA010000028.1:0-57723 GCF_049727805.1 Frateuria sp. YIM B11624 | reverse complement strand
GCTGCCGCGCTGGATCAGCTTGCCCAGCGCATGGCCGCCATACCAGCGGTCGGCCAAGGTGCGATTGACGATCGCCACCGGCTCGCCGCCGCGCACGTCGGTGGCGGCGAATGCGCGCCCTTCGCGCACGGCGATGCCGAACAGATCGAAGTAATGCTCGTCGACCGCGTGGAACTGCGCGTTGTCGTCCTCGCCGCCCGGCGGATGCAACCCGCCCAGGTTGAACTGGTCGCGCCAGGGTCCGCCCGGCAGGTTGGTGGTGGCGGTGACCGCGATGACGCCCGGCGACCGCTGCAGCCGCTCGACCAGCCGCTGCGACAACTGGCCGACCGCCGCCGCGTCGGGATACAACGCCTTGATCGGCGCCAGCTCGAACGTGACGATGCCCTGCGTGCGATAGCCGAGTTGCACGCGGCTGGCGTCCAGCAGCGCATGCGCGAACAGGCCGCAGGCGCACAGCAACGCGGTGGCCAGCGCCACCTGGGCCATCACCAGCACACGACCCAGCCGCCCGCTGCGCCGGCCCAGCCCGCTGCGGCCGCCCTCGCGCAGATCGTCCATCGCGAGCGCATCGCGGCGGCGCAGGCTGGCGGCTGCGCTCAGCAGCGCGCCCAGCACACCGACGGCTCCGGCGAACAACCACGCCATCGCTCCCGGGTACAGGCCGTCCGCCTGCCAGTCCGGCGGCATGAAGCTCTGCAGCGCGCCCAGCGCGACCGCCGCCAGGCCCAACCCGGCCAGCGCGCCGAGCACGCCGACCAGCAAACCCTCGGCCAGCACCGGCAGGGCCAGCCGCCAGGCCGAAGCGCCCAGCGCGCCGCGGACCGCACCGTCGTGCCGGCGCGACAGCGCCCTCAGCAACATCAGGTTGGTCAGGTTGACCAGCGCGATCAGCAGCACCACCAGCGCGCATCCCGTGAACAGGGCGAGCGGTGCCTGCTCCTCGGCATGGCGGAAGGCGTGCAGGTCCTGCACGCCGAAATGCCGGCCGCGCCACCAGTCGCCGTAGGAGCCGGCGGCCTGTGCGTAGAACGCGCGCAGCCGTGCGTCCACCTGCGCGGCGACGCTGCGCTTCGCCGTCGGCGATCGCAGCCGCGCCACGGCCTCGTAGTTGGTGCCGTCGGAACGGCTGTTGGCGGGCATCGCCAGCGGCAGCACCACGTCGCCCTCGGCGTCGAAGCCGGACGGCAGCACGCCGACGATGGCGTGCGGCACGCCCTCGACCAGCAGGCTCTTGCCAAGCACGGACGCGTCGCCGCCGAAGCGGCGCTGCCACAGACCATACGAGAGCATCGCGACCGCCGGCCCGTGCGGCGTGTCTTCCTCGGCGCTGAAGTTGCGCCCGAGCAGCGGACGCACGCCCAGCGTGGGCAGCAGGTCGTGATCGATCTGCAGCGAGGAGGCAAGCACCGGCTCGCCGTGGCCGGAGATGTTCACCGAGGGCGCCCCGGGCATGTAGAGGCCCATCCTGCTGACGCCGTCGAGCCCCCGCAGTTGCTGGTACTGCTGCGGGGAAATCCCGGTGACGTCGGCACCTTCCAGCGGCCCCACCGCCACCAGTTGCCCGGGCTGGTCGTAGGGCAGCGGCTTGAGCAGCACGCGGTCGATCAGGCTGAACACCGCCACGCTCGAGCCCACGCCGAGCGCGAGCACGCCCGAGGCGAGCAGCAGGAAACCGGGGCGGCGCAGGCTGGCGCGCCAGGTGCGCCAGATTTCGGCAAGCCAGATGGTCATGGGAACACCCTTCGCAGATCGGGTTTGCATGCTCAGTCGCCTCGCAGGGCGCCCATCGGCGCGGTCCGTGCCGCCCGCAGGGCCGGGCCCATGCAGGCCAGCAATCCGGCGGTGGCCAGCGCCGCGCAGACACCGGCCAGCGCGAGCGGATCGACGACGCTGCGGCCGATCTCCAGCAGCACGGCACGCAACACCTGCGACAGGGCCAGGGTGATGCCGATGCCAAGCAGCAGGCCGGTGGCGATCTGCCGCAGCCCGCCGCGCAGCACCAGCCCGACCATGCCCAGCGGCGGCGCGCCCATCGCCATGCGCACGGCGAACTCGCGCCGGCGGGCCGCGACGGCGACCGTCATCACCGCATACATCCCGGCCGCCGCCAGCCCCAGCGCCAGCAGCGCGAACAGGCCGATCAGGAACAGGTCTCGGCGCGTGTCGTCGGTGGTGGCGTGCACGACGGCATCCATCGCGCGCAGGTTGGCGATCGGCTGCTTCGGCGCCACCTCGGCGACGGCCGCATGGACGGCCTGGCGGTAGGTATCGGGGTCGCCCTGCACGCGCAGCGCAAAGCGCAGCGGCTGGAGCGAACGGAACACTTTCATGATGTGTTCGGGCACCTGCGCAAGCGGGAGATAGACAAACGCGTGCTTGTGGTTGTCCAGCGGGCCGAACTGCCGCGTGTCGCCGACCACGCCGACGATGCGCGCGGTCACCGAGCGGAACGCCGGATCCCCGGAGAGCGACTTGCCGACCGGGTAGCCGCTGTAGTCGTTGACCACGATCTGCTTGCCCAGCGCGTGCCCGCCATAGGCCTGCTCGGCCAGCGTGCGGTTCACGATGGCCACCGGCTCGCCGCCGGCCGTGTCCTCGCTGTCGAAGGCGCGCCCTTGGCGCAGGGCGATGCGGAATACCGAGAAATAATCCGCATTCACCCCGCGGATCTGCGGGCTGGACTTGAGGTAATCCTGCCCGACCGGATGGACGCCACCCATCTGGAACTGCTGCGCGACGTCGCCCGCGGGCAGGCCGTTGGTGACCGCGACCTGCGCGACGCCCGGCACGGCGCGCAGGCGCTGCACCAGCGCCCGCACCAGTTCCTGCGTGGAAGCGCTATCGGGGTGACTTGCCGCCACCGGCGCCAGGTCGAAGGTGAGCACGTGATCGCTGGAAAAGCCCAGCGGCGTGCGTGCGGCGTCGTAGAGCGTGTGCAGGAACAGGCCGGCTCCGCACAGCAGGCAGGTGGCCAGGCTCACTTGCGCCACCACCAGCCCCCGCCCGAGGCGGCCGCCACTGCGGCCCGGACTGCGGCCGCCTTCGTGCAGGGCTTCGCGCACCGAGGTGGAAGCGAACCCGCGCCATACGCCGAACAGCGCCGCCGCCAGTGCCCCGGCTATCGCGAGAACGAACCCCAGCGTCATTACTCCGGCCGGCACGCGCAGCACCTCGCCATGCGTCCAGTCCACCGGCACGTAGCGGCCGAACAGCGACAGACCGGCCACGGACAGGCCGATGCCGACGATGGCGCCGATGGCGCCGACCAGCACGCCCTCGGCGCAGGCCGGCACGGCCAGGCGCCATGCCGGCGCGCCCAGCGCACTGCGCACGGTGGCATCGTGCTGGCGCGACGCGGTGCGCAGCAGCATCACGTTGCCCAGGTTGACCAGCGCGATCAGCAACACGCACAGGGCGCTGGCCAGGAACAGCATCAGGGTGGGCCGTTGCCGCTGGTGCAGCATCGCGGGCAGCGGCTCCCCGGCGAAGTGGCGATGGCTCCAGAATTCGAGCTGTGGTCCGCCGAGCTGCTCGTACAGCGCATGCATGGCGGCGTCCACCCGCGCGCCCACCACGGCGGCGCTGCTTCCCCGGGCCAGCCGTGCGACTCCGATGTACATGCTGCCGTCGGCGTACGTATTCGCAGGCAGTGCGAGCGGCAGCATGAGGGCGCCCTCGCCGAACTGGTCGAAACTCGCGGGCAGCACGCCGACGATGGTCCTCGACACGCCCTCGACGACCAGGCTCTGGCCGATCACCGTGGGCGCGGCACCGTAGCGGCGGCGCCAGTAGCCTTCGGAAAGGATCACTGCCTGCGGTCCGCCCGGCCGATCCTCCTGCTCCGAGAAGCCACGGCCCAGCCGCATGTGCACACCGAGCGTGAGCAACAGGCCCCGGTCGGCAAGAACGGCATCGACCTGTTCGGGCTCACCGGCGCCGGCCACGTTGACCACCTGCAGTTCGTTCCGGATCAGTCCCATCGAGGCAATGCCGCCGACCGACTGCATGTGCTGGTATTGCTGGGGCGAGATTTCGCTTACTCCGCCCGGCTCGACCGGCCCGAGCGCGATCAATTGTCCGGCGTCGGCATAGGGCAAGGGCCGCAGCAGCACATGGTCGATCAACGCGAATACCGACACGCTGGCGCCGATGCCAAGCGCCAGCACGCCCGAGGCCAGCAGCAGGAAGCCGGGCCGGCGCAGGCTCGCGCGCCAGCTGCGCCAGATTTCGGTGAGCCAGATATTCATGCGTTCGCTCTCATTGAATGGTTCCTGTGCATCACATGGGTCACGGGTCATTGCGCAGGGCGCGCATGGGATGCACCCGTGCCGCGCGCATTGCAGGCAACAGGCAGGCCAGCAGGCCGGCCGCGAGCAGCACCACGCAGACACCGAGCAGCACGACCGGATCGAGCCCGTCGGCGCGACCGAGCAGTTCCATCAGCACCCTCGACAGGCCGTGCGCGGCGAACAGCACGCCGGCAACGCCCAGCGCCAGGCCGATGGCGAGCTGCCGCAGGCCGCCGCGCAGGACCAGGCCGAGCAGACGCGACGGCGATGCCCCCAGTGCGGTGCGCACGCCCAGCTCGCGCTCGCGCGCCGCCACCGCGACCGCCATCACCGCGTACATCCCCGCGCCGGCGAGCAGCAGTGCCAGCGCGGCGAACAGGCCGACCAGCCACAGGCTGAGGCGGGCGTCACGCGTCGTCTCATTGACGATGCTGTCCATCGAACGCAGGTTGGCGATCGGTTGTGTCGGCGCGACTTCGGCCACCGCTGCGAGGATGGCTGAACGCCACTGCATCGGATCGCCATGGCCGCGCACGGCGAAACGCAACGGTTCGAAGCTGCGGAACACCGTCATCAGCGGCGCCGGCATCTGCGCCAGCGGCACGTAGAGCACCCTGTCCTGCGGAAACAGCGGGCCTTCCTGGTAGGTGTCGCCGACCACGCCGACGATGCGCAGCACCCAGCTCCGGCCGTTGCCGCCATCCACCCGCACCTGCTTGCCCAGCGCATGGCCGCCGTCGATCCGCTCGGCGAGGTTGCGGCTGACCACGGCGACCAGTTCCCTGCCGCTCGCGTCGTCGCGGTCGAACGTGCGCCCTTCGCGCAGCGGGATCGAGAACAGCCCGAAGAATCCGGGATCGACGCCGTGGTACTGAACGTTGGGCTTGGTGCCGTCCGGCAGGCCGACGTTGATGTTGAGCTGCCCCGAGATGCCGACGCTGCTGGGCAGGTTGGTGGTCACGGCGGCGCCGGTGGCGCCGGGGAGATCGCTCAAACGTTCCACCAGCCGCTCCGCCAGCGAGTTCACCGCTGCGGCATCCGGGTAGTCCGCCTTTACCGGCGCCAGTTCGAAGGTGAGGATGTTCCCGCCGAAACCCAGCGGCAGCCGCGCGGCGTCGTACAACGCGTGCATGAACAGGCCGGCCGCGCACAGCAGGGCCACCGCCAGCGTCACCTGCGCGACCACCAGGGCGCGGCCGAGCCGGCCGGCGCGTGCGCCGATGCCGCTGCGCCCGCCTTCGCGCAGTTCCTCCAGCGCGCCCTTGCGGCGGCTGCGCCATACGGCCAGCAGCGCGGCAACCGAAGCACCGCACAGTCCCGCGCCGAAGGCCAGCAGCCACGCCACGGCGCCGACCCGCAGTTGGCCGTCCGGCAGCCACTCGGTGGGCACGAAGGCCTGCAGCGAAGCCAGTCCCGCCATCGCCAGCAGCATGCCGAGCAGCGCGCCGCACCCCCCGACCAGCAGTCCCTCGCCCAGCGCCGGCAGCACCAGCCGCAACAGCGGCGCGCCCAGTGCGTTGCGTACGGCAGCATCGTGGCTGCGCGACAGCGCGCGCAGCAGCATCAGGTTGGTCAGGTTCACCAGCGCGATCAGCAGCACGAAGCAACCGCTGGCCAGGAATAGCATCAACGTCGAGCGCACGTCCTGGTGCTTCCACGCCGCGAAGTCCTCCGCGCCGTAGCGGTCGTCCGACTCCTTCTCCTCGCCCATCGCCCGATACATCGTCCTGAGCCGCGCGTCGATCTGCGCCGACACCGCAGCGATGGAAGTACCGGGAGACAGGCGCGCGACGCCCAGGTAGTTCGCCGCGTCCTGCCGGCTGTCGGACGGCAATGCCAGCGGCAACACCAGGTCACCTGCGCCCGTCACTGCCTGGAACGTGGGCGGCAGCACGCCGACGATGGTGTGGGAGACACTCTCGATCGAGAGACTGCGCCCGACCACGCCGGGGTCGCTGCCGTAATGACGTTGCCAGAAACCGTAGCCGAGCAGCACCGCAGGCGGCCCGCCCGGCCGATCCTCGTCGGCGCTGAAATTGCGGCCGAGCATCGGGCGCAGTCCGAGCGCAGGCAGCAGCCCGCGATCGGCATGGATCGCCGGCACCTGTTCCGCCGCGCCCGCCTCGGTGACGTTCGCCACCACGTCGACCTGGTACATCCCGACCGAGCGGACGCCGTCCAGCGAGGCCAGATGGCGGTACTGCAGCGGCGAGATGAAACGCACGTGCTCACCCCGCAGGTCGCCGATCGCCGCCAGCCGCGTGGGCTGCGGCACCAGCAGCGGGCGCAGCAGCGTGGCGTCGATCAGCGCGAACACCGCCACGCTGGCGCCCACACCCAGCGCCAGCACGCCGCTGGCCAGCAGCAGGAAGCCCGGCTTGCGCAGGCTGGCGCGCCAGGCGTGCCAGATTTCGGCGAGCCATACGTTCATGGCCTGGCCTCCAGGTGCGGACGGAGATTCGCTTTCGTGCGCGAGTTCATTTCGCTACTCCCCGCGCAACGCGCGCATCGGTGGCACCCGCCCGGCACGCACGGCCGGCAGCAGGCAGGCGAGCAGGCCGAAGGCCAGCAGCAGCACGCATACGCTGCCGGCCACCCAGGGGCCGAACGCGGCGTGCGAGTCGAGCTGTGCGAACGAGGCCTCGAACAGGCGCGGGAACGCCGCGGCGAGCAGCATGCCCACCGCCAGGCCGGTGAATATCTGGGCGAGGCCGCTGTGCAGCACCAGCGTGGCGAGCCGCGCCGGTGGCGCACCCAACGCCGAACGCACACCCATCTCGTGCTCGCGGGCCGCCACCGCGACGGCCATCACCGCATACAGGCCAACGCAGGCCAGCAGCAGCGCGAGCACCGCGAACGTGCCGCAGATCCACATGCCGGTGAGCGCGCCGCCGGAGGACATGTCGGCCACGATCGACTGCATGCTGCGGAGCCTGTCGACCGGCTGCTGCGGCGCCACCGCCGCGACCGCGTCGACGAGCGCCTTGCGGTAGTCGTCCGGATTGCCGCGCACGCGCAGCGCCAGGTGCATCGGGTGGACGTCGCGGAAGCGGGCCAGCAGAGCATCCGGCATCTGCCCCAGCGGCAGGTACAGCTCGCCGCCGCGCTGCCTGCCGTCCCTCGGTCCGGTGTCGGCAACCACGCCGACGATGCGTGCCTGCCATGGCTGGCCGGAAGCGCCCGCGTCGTCCAATGCGATGCGCTGGCCGAGCGCCTGCCCGCCGTACAGCCGCTCGGCCAGGGTGCGATCGACGATCGCCACCGGCTCGCTGCCGCGGACATCACTCGCGTCGAACAGCCGGCCGCGTTGCGGATGGATGCCGAACAGCGGGAGGTAACCGGCCTCGATGCCGTGGAAACGCACGCTGACCGGCTCTTCGCCGGGCGCATGCGCGCCGACGAAGAACCTCCCGAAGAAATCGCCGACGGGAAGCCCGGTCGCCATCGTGGCGTCCTGCACGCCCGGGATCTGGCGCAGGCGCTGCAACAGGCGCTGCGATATCGCATTCACGGCCGCCGCGTCCGGGTAGTCGGCGCGCACCGGCGACAGTTCCGCGGTCAGCACGTCCCGGTCGTCGAAGCCCCAGCGCGCGTGCGCGCCGTCCCAGAACTGGCGCAGGAACATGCCGCATGCGCACAGCAG
This sequence comes from Frateuria sp. YIM B11624, assembly GCF_049727805.1. Lineage (NCBI taxonomy): Bacteria > Pseudomonadati > Pseudomonadota > Gammaproteobacteria > Lysobacterales > Rhodanobacteraceae > Frateuria > Frateuria sp. YIM B11624. The sequence goes on along the minus strand of NZ_JBCNYA010000028.1, from coordinate 49,788 downwards.
CACCACGGTCAGCGTCACCTGCGCCACCACCAGCGTGCGTCCGAGCCGGCCGCGGTGCCGCCCGATGCCGCTGCGGCCGCCTTCGCGCAACTGGTCGAACGAGGCGATCGCACGTGCGCGCCAGGCACCCGCAGCAGCGCACGCCAGGGTTCCCGCCAGTGCCACCAGCATGGCCAGCGCCAGGGTGTGCGTGCCCAGGTGCAGCTCGCCGCCGGTCATCTGCGGCGGAATGATGCTTCCCAGCGCGCGCAGGTCCGACGACGCCAGCAACACGCCCAGGCCGGCGCCGAGCAGGCCGACCAGCAGGCCTTCGGCCAGCACCGGCAGGCGAAGGCGCAGGCGCGACGCGCCCAGCGCGCCGCGCACCGCCATCTCGTGGTGGCGTGCCAGCGCACGCAGCAGCATCAGGTTGGCCAGGTTGACCAGCGCCACCAGCAGCACCAGCAGCGCGCTGGCCTGGAACAGCACGAGCACGTGGCCGAACTGGGCGTGCAGGGTATCGGCATAGCCGGTGGCGCCGAAGCGCGGATGCTCGCCGCCGTGCACACCGGACTGCATGCGCAGCGCCTGCAGCCGCGCATCGACCTGTGCGCCCACGGTGGACATCGCCACCCCGTCGGCCAGGCGCGCCACCGCCAGGTAGAGGCCGCCGTTGCCGCGCCCATCCGGCGACAGCGCCGCCGGCAGCATGATGTCGCCGCTGGTGCCGGCAACGTCGAAGCGCTCCGGCAGCACGCCGATGATCGTGTAGGGCGTGCCTTCCACCTCGAGCGTGCGGCCGACCGCATGCGGATCGGCGCCATAGCGGGCCTTCCAGAAATGGTGGGCGAGCAGCAGCACGCGCGGACCGCCCGGGCTGTCCTCGCGGGCGCTGAAGTTGCGCCCGAGCACGGGATCCAGGCCCATCGTCGGCAACAGCGCGCGGTCGGCATAGGTGACCACCGCGCGCTGCGGCGCGCCGTGGTCGACGATGTTGATCCGCGGCGTGGCGAACGCGAGCAGACCGATCGAGCGCACCCCATCGATCTTTCCGAGCGCCCTGTATTCGCGCGCGGAGATCAGCGTCGGTTGTCCGGGCACCACGCGGCCCAGCGCCACCAGTTGCGACGGCTGCGGCAGCGGCAGGGCCCGCAGCAGCACCTGGTCGAGCAGGCCGAACGCCGTGGCGCTGGCGCCGACACCCAGCGCCAGCACGCCCGAGGCCAGCAGCAGGAAGCCGGGTCGGCGCAGGCTCGCGCGCCAGCTGCGCCAGATTTCGGCAAGCCAGATGTTCACGCACCCATCTCGATGCGGTTGCCGATCAGCGCGTCCAGGCGTTGCTCGTCCTCGCGACGCAGGCGGTGGAAGGTTTCCTCGTCGACCACGCGGCCGTCGAACAGGCGGATCTTGCGCTGCGCCAGTTCCGCGTAGCGCGCGTCGTGGGTGACCATGCAGATGGTGGCGCCGCCCTTGTGCAACTCGTCCAGCAGCGCCATCACCGCCTCGCCGTTGCGCGAGTCGAGGTTGCCGGTAGGTTCGTCGGCGAGCAGGATCGCCGGCTTGCCGACCAGCGCGCGCGCCACCGCCACGCGCTGCTGCTGGCCGCCGGAGAGCTGCGCCGGGTAATGGCGCATGCGGTGCGACATGCCCACGCGCTCCAGTGCTTCCTGCACGCGCGCGCGCCGCTCGGTCGCGCCGATGCCGCTGCGGTAGGTCAGCGGCAGCTCGACGTTCTCGAACACCGAAAGGTCGCCGATCAGGTTGAACGCCTGGAAGATGAAGCCGATCTCGGCGTTGCGGATGCGCGCGCGCTCGGCCGCGTTGAGCGCGGCGACGTCGTGGCCGTTGAGCACGTAGCGGCCGTCGCTGGCGGTGTCGAGCAGGCCCAGGATGGAGAGCAGCGTGGTCTTGCCGCAGCCGGACGGGCCGGAGATCGACACGTACTCGCCGCGTGCGATGGTCAGATGCACGTCGGACAGTGCGTGGGTTTCCACCTCGTCGGTCTGGAAGATCTTGCGAATGCTGTCGAGGGTGATGACGTCGGTGTGGGTGTTCATCGGTTCTCCCGGAAATACGTTTTCATGGCAGGCCGGGTCGACCCGGTCCTGCGCGTTCCTTTCTGTTCGGTGCGTCTATTCGATGCGGATGCGGTCATAGCCGTCCCACTGGCTGGTGTCGGAAAGAATCACCCGGTCGCCGGCCTTCAGGCCGCGCAGCACCTGCACGCGGTCGACCGAGGCTGCGCCGACGCGCACCGGCACGCGCGTGGCCGTGTCGCCGCCGGCGTCCAGGCGGAACAGGCTGAGGTCGCCGTCGGCCTTGGCCAGGGCCGGGCGGCCGACCGAGAGTACGTTGTCCAGCCGCGCGATGCGGATGCGGCCGTCCACCGAGAGATCCGGGCGGGCGCCGGGCGGCAGCCTGCCGTCCAGCGCCACGTCCACCTGCACGCTGCCGTTGCGCACGGCCGGATCGATCCGCTCGACCCGGCCCTGCACCACGCCGTTGTGCGTGTCCACGCCGACCGGCATGCCCATCGCCACGTCCTTGGCCTGCACCTCGGGCACCTGCAGGCGCGCGATCAGCACGTCCGGCCGCGCCACGCGCGCCAGGTTGGCGCCTTCGGCGACGCGCGCGCCTTCCTGCACCGCCACTTCCTGCAGTACGCCGTCGATGCCGGCGGTGACGTTCAGCGCATCGGCCTGGCGCTGGCGCAGCACCAGGTTGCTGCGCTGCTGCTGCGCGCGCGCCTGCGCGGCATCCATCTGCGCCTTCATGCTGCCGGCGAAGCTGTCGACGCGCTCCTGCTCGATCTGCATGCGCGACTTGAGCTGCTTCAGGGCGATCAGGCCCTGCTCGTACTGCACGCGCGGGATCAGGTCCTTCTGCACCGCCTTGGCGTCGGCCTGCGCCTTGACCTCGGCCTGGGCGTAGTCGGACTGCGCCTGGGCCAGCGCGGCGCGTTCGTCCAGCAACTGCGAGTGCAGCTCGGCACGCTTGGCGGCGACCTCGGCCTCGGCGGCGGCGAGCTGCGCCTGCGCGTTGCGCAGCGCGTCCTCGACTTCCGGATTGGCCAGGCGCATCAGCACGGTGCCGGGTTTCACCGTGGCACCGGGCCAGACCAGGATCTCCTGCACCTGCGCGGAGGTAGCCGCGGCGAGCCAGCGGCTGGAACGGGGCACCAGCGTGCCGGTGGCGCGCACCTCCTGCAGCATGTCGCCCCGTTGCACGGCGTCGATCCACAGGCTGGAACGGTCGGCGGTCGGCAGCGCCGGCCCCAGCCGCAGGATGACGATGGCCAGCGCCACGAGCACGAGGGACCCGGCGGCGATGGCCCAGCGCAGGCGGCGGCGCTTGCGGAGCTTCAGGGCAGTGTTGGCGATATCCATGCAGGACTGTTGGCAACAGGCGTGCCAACCGCAGGAACCGCATGGCATGGCGGGTTCCCGCCCGCGGCGGCACCCCGGCCGTCCGCTTTCGGATGGCGGGCATCCGCGGGCGGACGGCCCGGTACGCGCCGCTTGCCCCTGCCCTCAGCCGGTGTTCTGCAGGCCCTGCGAGACGCCGTTGACGCAGGCGACCAGCGCGCGCAGCAGCGCCTCGTCCTCGCTGCCGCCGGCACGCCAGCGGGCCAGCAGGTCGACGGTCAGCAGGCTCATCGGGTCGACGTACGGATTGCGCAGGCGGATCGAGACCGCCAGCCGCGGGTTGTCGGCCAGCAGCGCATCGCCGCCCTTGAGCCTGAGCAGCCAGCGGCGGGTGCGCTCGAACTCCTCGCGGACGAGCGCGAAGAACGGTGCGTGCAGGTCGCCGGACAGGCGCGAGAACGCCTCGGCGATGTCCAGGTCGCACTTGGCCAGCACCATCGCCACGTCGTCCAGCGCGTTGGCGAGGAACGGCCAGTCGCGCGCCATCTCGGCCATCGCCTGCTCGCCGAACTCGGCGGCGCCCTGCTCCAGTGCGGATCCGAGCCCGTACCAGCCGGTGATGATCGAGCGGCACTGGGTCCAGGCGAACACCCACGGGATCGCGCGCAGGTCCTGCACGCCGCGCATGCTGCGCCGGCTGGCCGGGCGCGAGCCCAGGGTCATGCGCTCGACCACGTCGATCGGCGTGGCGGTGCGGAAGTACTCGACGAAGCCTTCGCGTTCGACCAGTGCGCGGTAATGCCGGCGGCTGTGCGCGGCGAGCGCCTCCATGCGTTCGCGCCAGGCCGCCTCGCGCGCCTCGTGCGCACGCGGGCGCAGCGAGGCGCGCAGCACGGCGCTGACGGTCTGCTCCAGGTTGCGCAGCGCCAGCGCGCGGATGCCGTACTTGCGATGGATCACCTCGCCCTGCTCGGTCACGCGCAGCACGCCGGCGACCGAGCCGCGCGGCGAGGACATCAGCGCCGGCGCCATGCGCCCGCCGCCGCGGCTGGCCGAACCACCGCGGCCGTGGAAGAAGGCCAGGCGGATGCCGGCCTGCTTCGCCACCTGCAGCAGCTCGACCTGGGCGCGCTGCAACGCCCAGCGCGAGGCCAGCGTGCCGCCGTCCTTGCCGCTGTCGGAATAGCCCAGCATCACCCACTGGCGGTCGCCGCGGGAGCGCAGGTGGGCGCGGTAGACCGGGTCGTCGAGCAGCGCGCGCAGCGTGGCCGGCGCGTGGACGAGATCGTCGATGGTTTCGAACAGCGGCGCGATGTCCAGCGGCACGCTCTGGTCCCTCTCCCCTCCGGGGAGAGGGTGGCCCGAAGGGCCGGATGAGGGGCCGGGGCTCGCGGAGGAGCCGGCAGATGCGGGCTCCTCATTGGCGGCTCCCCGCAAGAGCGGCCCCTCACCCCAGCCCTCTCCCCGAAGGGGAGAGGGAGCAGGTTGCGCAAGGCCGCCATATCGGGCGAGCGCGAGCACCGCAAGCACGTCGGCGGCGGAGCGGGCCATGCTGATCACGTAGAGGCCTGTGGCTTCGGCGCCGTAGCGCGCGCGTGCATCGCGCATGGTGCTGAAGACATCGCGCAGGGCGGTGACCGTAGCATCCGCGCAGGATCCGAAGGCCGCATCTCCACCGGCGTAGGGCTGCAGCCGCGACGCACGATCGGCCTCGTCGCGGCCCGACCAGGCGTCGTCGCCCAGCAGCGCGGCGAGCGCGTCGTCGTGCACGCGCGAATCCTGCCGCACGTCCAGCCGCGCCAGGTGGAAACCGAAGGTGCGCACGCGCCAGATCAGTCGCCGCACGGCGTAGGCGCCGGCGTGCAGGCCGCAGTGGGCGAGCAGGCTGCGGTCGATCCGTTGCAGGTCGTCGAGCAGCTCCGCGGGCGAGGCATAGCCTTCGGCATGCTCGTTCTCGCCGCTCGCCTCCAGCCGCGCGCCGATCAGGGTGAGCAGGCAGCGGTAGGGCATGTCCGCATGGCGCGGACGGATGCGCGCGGCGGCCTGCGGGAAACGTTCGCGGTAGTCGGCCAGGCGCGACACCAGTTCGGCATCGACCGCCACCCGCCCTTCGGTCTGGCTGAGCAGGCGCGCCAGAGCGGCGACGTCGGCGACGTAGTGCTCCAGCACGTGCGCGCGCTGGGTGGCCAGGCTGGCGGCGATGGTGTCGGCGCCGACGTTGGGATTGCCGTCCATGTCGCCGCCGACCCAGCTGGCGAAGCCGAGCAGGCGCGGCAGCGGCGCGGCCACGCCGTAGACCGACTGCAGCGCGTCGGCGAGCGACTCATACAGCGCCGGCACGATGCGGTAGACCGGGTTGGCCAGGTAGAAGCCGACGTGGTGGTGCTCGTCCCGCACGGTGGGGCGCACCGGCGAAGCCTCCGCGGTCTGCCAGCCGGTGGAGAGCGCCATGTAGATGCGGTCCTCGTCCTCGGCGCGTTCCTGCGGCGTGCGGCCCGGGTCGAAGCCGTCGACCAGCGCGCGCACGATCGCCTGCTCCTTCTCCAGCAGCGAGCGGCGTACCGCCTCGGTGGGATGGGCGGTGAACACCGGCTCGATCCACAGCCGCGCGAGCCAGTCCAGCAGTTCCTCGGCGCCGACGCCTTCGGCCTTGAGCCGGCCCAGCACGTCCAGCAGCGATTCGGGCTGCGGCGCGCTGCCTTCGCGCTGGTAATCGCGGCGGCGGCGGATGCGGTGCACGCGCTCGGCGGTGTTCACCGCCTGGAAGTAGGTGGCGAAGGCGCGCGCCAGCGCCTCGGCTTCGCCCGTGTGCAGACCGTCGAGCGTGCCGGACAGCGCGGCCGGCGGCTCGCCTTCGCGACGCCGCCGGATCGCCGCCTGGCGCACCGTTTCCACGCGCTGGAAGAACGCCTCGCCACCCTGTTCGGCCAGCATCCGCCCGACCAGCCGGCCGAGCTTGCCGACGTCTTCGCGCAGGGGACCATCATGCGGCAGGTAGTCGGCGTCGCGGCTGGCTTCCATGGGGATCCTCCGGTGGGCGTCGGGGAAGACTACCGCAGGATGATGCAGTGCAACACGATCAACGGCGCGAGAGGGTTTCGTGCACGGGCGCACGGACCTGCCGTCGCGCCTGCATGGACGCGGCGGCGCGTTATAATGCGTCCCTTTCGTGCCCACCGAGGGGCGCTGCGACCGTCGTGCGACGGCCAGGCTCGGCGGACATGTGCAGCAACGGCGCTCACCCATGCGGACCTTCGCCCGCAATGGCGAAGGTTCCCCAAAGAACCGGAGACAAGCATGAACGCCGCCATCCAGGCCCATCCGAACCACGACTACAAGATCCGCGATATCTCCCTGGCCGATTTCGGCCGCAAGGAGCTGGACATCGCCGAGCACGAGATGCCCGGCCTGATGTCGATCCGCCGCAAGTACGCCCCGCAGGCCCCGCTCAAGGGCGTGCGCGTGACCGGCTCGCTGCACATGACCATCCAGACCGCGGTGCTGATCGAAACGCTCAAGGACATCGGCGCCGACGTGCGCTGGGCCTCGTGCAACATCTTCTCGACACAGGACCATGCCGCCGCGGCGATCGCCGCCACCGGCACGCCGGTGTTCGCCTGGAAGGGCGAGACGCTGGAGGAGTACTGGGACTGCACGCTCGACGCCTTGAGCTTCCCCGACGGCAAGGGCGGTTTCCTCGGTCCCCAGCTGGTGGTCGACGACGGCGGCGACGTCACGTTGCTGATCCACAAGGGCTACGAGCTCGAGAACGGCAGCGACTGGGTGAACACCGCCTCGGGCAGCCACGAGGAGCAGGTGATCAAGAACCTGCTCAAGCGCGTGCACAAGGAGCGCCCGGGCTACTGGCACACCGTGGTCAAGGACTGGAAGGGTGTCTCGGAAGAGACCACCACCGGCGTGCACCGCCTCTACCAGCTCGCGCAGGAAGGCAAGCTGCTGATCCCGGCGATCAACGTCAACGACTCGGTCACCAAGAGCAAGTTCGACAACCTGTACGGTTGCCGCGAGTCGCTGGCCGATGGCCTCAAGCGCGCGATGGACGTGATGCTGGCCGGCAAGGTCGCGGTGGTGTGCGGCTACGGCGACGTCGGCAAGGGCTGCGCGCATTCCTTGCGTGCCTACGGCGCGCGCGTGGTGGTCACCGAGATCGACCCGATCAACGCGCTGCAGGCGGCGATGGAAGGCTTCGAGGTCAACACCGTCGAGTCGACCCTGGGCCGCGGCGACATCTACGTCACCACCACCGGCAACAAGGACGTCATCCGCCTGGAGCACATGCAGGCGATGAAGGACCAGGCGATCGTCTGCAACATCGGCCACTTCGACAACGAGATCCAGGTCGATGCGCTGAACGCCTCGGGCGCCGAACGCCTCAACATCAAGCCGCAGGTGGACAAATACACGTTCAAGAACGGCAGCAGCATCTTCCTGCTGGCCGAAGGCCGCCTGGTGAACCTCGGCTGCGCCACCGGCCACCCGAGCTTCGTGATGTCCAACTCGTTCTCCAACCAGACGCTGGCGCAGATCGACCTGTGGGCGAACAAGGACCTGTACGAGCCGAAGGTCTACATCCTGCCCAAGAAGCTGGACGAGGAAGTGGCGCGCCTGCACCTTGAGAAGATCGGCGTGAAGCTGACCACGCTGACGACCGAGCAGGCCGCGTACCTCGGCGTGCCGGTGGAAGGGCCGTACAAGGCGGAGCATTACCGCTACTGAGCGATCCGCTCACCAACGAAGAGGGCCGCAGCGATGCGGCCCTTTTTCTTTGTTCGGCGACGCAGGCGGGTGCGCGAACACGCCACGCCGGCCAACGCGGGAAGTCCTTACCCGGACACGAGCGGGATTTCGATGTCGCATTCCAGGCCGGCTGGCGGATACCGGATCGAAGTCTTGCCATGCAGTTCCGCCTGGATGCCGCGTTCCAGCAGACGTGTGCCGAAGCCGTGGCGCTTCGGCGGCGTGACCGTCGGGCCATTCCGCTCCAGCCAACGCAGGTGAAGCATGCGTTGCGCCCCCGCCTTCTCGACGCTCCAGCCCACGTCCACACGGCCGCACGGGGTGGACAGGGCGCCGTACTTGGCCGCGTTGGTCGCAAGCTCGTGGATCGCCATGCAGAGCATCAGGCCTACACGCGGTGCGACGATCGTGTGGCTCCCATCGAGCGCGACGTTGGCCCTGCTGAGGTAGGGCGCGACGCAGGCCTTCAGCAGCTCGTGGAGTTCGGCATCCGCCCAACTGCGCCGGCTGAGCTGGTCGTGCGCCCTGCTCATCGCCAGGATGCGGCCCTCGACCGCATGCCGGAATTCCTCCACGTTGCGCGCGCTTTTCGCTGCCTGCACCACCACCGACTGCACCGAGGCCAGGGTGTTCTTCACGCGATGGTTGAGCTCGTCCAGCAGCAGCTTCTGCCGCTGCTCGGCCTCTTTGCGTTCGGTGATGTCCACCAGCATGTTGATCGCGCCCGTCAACCGGCCGGACGGATCCCGCAAGGGCGTCGGATAGGGCGTGAACCAGCGCCGCGTGCCGTCCGGGCGCTCAGCGATCGCTTCGTCACCGCGAACCGGGCGGCCTTCCTTCAGGGCGACCGCCATCGGGCACGCCTCGTGCGGCAACGACGAGCCGTCCGGATTGAGCAGGCGCCAGGTGACGCACCAGTGATTCCCGCTTTCGGGTCGCCGGCCGGCGAACTCGACGGCGGCTTCGTTGTAGAAGTCGATCCTGCCGTCCGCGTCGGTGGTGTAAATGGCCGCGGGAAGCGCCTGCAGCAATTGATGAAAGCGGTGCTCGGATTCGCGCACCCGTTCGAGGCTCTCCAGGGCCGCGCGGCCGGCGTCGTGCGCATCCAACAGCTTGACCGTCCGGTACGCGGCCGAGGCGAAGCGCGCCATGCTTTCGAGCTGGCGCAGGTCCTCGGCATCGAACCTGCGATGCGCGCTGTGGGCGATGACCCAGATCGTGCCCACCGCCTTGCCATCCACGTGGAAGGGCACCAGCAGTCCTTCCTCCGCGAGCGGTACCGCCTCGGCCAGATAGGGATAACGCTTTTCCCAGCGGGTGAAGAGCAGCGGCGCGTTGCGGTCGAGCACGTCGCCGCACGGTCCGAAGTCGCGCGGCGTACCGCCGCCCAGGTGCGGACTCCAGTCGCCCGCGATCGCGGCCCAATAGAAGGCGGAGCCATCGTTGGTGAGCAGGCTCATGCCGGCCGAATCGGCGTTCAGCACGTCCCGCGTCGTGTCGGCAAGCGTCTGGAGAATCGCCTGCGGCGCTTCGCCCAGGGCCTGCGCGAGCCTGGCGAGCGCGCGGTTTTCGCTCTCGTGGTCGGGCGCACGGTTCGGGCGTCGCCAGAGCTCGTCGGTCCTCAGGATGGCTTCCAGCGGCACCGTGCCGCAGGCCTCGCCAGGGCTCGTGGACGTGTATCCCGCGCGCGGCGGGGCCGCGATCGGCGCTTGCTCGCCGCTTGCGCTCGTCATTCCACTCGTCTCCAGTGACGGCAGGCGGTCGCGAGGATCACGCGCACCACGCGTATCTCTCCCGGCGGACCACGGCAGGCCAGACAGGAAGACTAGCATCCGCGCAACCTTGCGTTCCCGATGACCATTCGCGGCGCCCGAACGCATGAAGCCAGCGATGCGGTTTTCGTCCCCCCCAACCACTGCCGGCACGGAAGCGGGATGACGGCGATTTACACGCGCAGCAGCCGATGTTGCCTGCGGCCCGCTCTCTCGTCCGGCACCTGCGGGCGAGGGTTCGAGCGAGGTTGTCATTGATGTATCGCTTCATCGCGATAAACGTATAATGCCCGCCACAGCCCGCAGGAACCCACCGATGCCCGCCATCAGCTTCGAATTCTTCCCGCCCAAGACCGACGAGCAGCGCGCGCAGCTCGACCGCGCCGCGCAGGTGCTGAAGGCCTATGCGCCGGACTATGTCTCGGTGACCTTCGGCGCGGGCGGCTCCACGCTGAGCTACACCGGCGACACGGTCGCGCGGCTGCACGGCGAGCACGGCCTGGCGGTGGCGCCGCATCTGTCGTGCATGGGCGGCACGCGCGCGGAGATCGCCGCGTTGCTGGAGGGCTATCGCGCAGCCGGCTATCGCCGTATCGTGGCGCTGCGCGGAGATCTTCCCTCGGGCATGGCCTCGCCCGGCGATTTCCGCTACGCGGCCGAACTGGTGGCCTTCATCCGCGAGCATTCGGGCGGACATTTCCGCATCGAGGTGGCGGCCTATCCGGAAATCCATCCGCAGGCCGAAGACGCGCTGCGCGACCTGCATCACTTCAAGGCGAAGATCGATGCCGGTGCGGACGGCGCGATCACGCAGTACTTCTTCAACCCGGACGCCTACTTCCGCTTCGTCGACGACGTGCGTCGGCTGGGCGTCGACGTGCCGATCGTGCCGGGCATCATGCCGATCACCAACTTCAGCCAGTTGAAGCGCTTCTCCGACGCCTGCGGCGCAGAGATCCCGCGCTGGATCGCCAAGCGCATGCAGGCCCACGGCGATGACGCCGAGGCGATCCGCGCGCTCGGCGCCGAAGTGGTGGCGCAGTTGTGCCGGCGCCTGCTCGAAGGCGGCGCGCCGGGGCTGCATTTCTACACGCTGAACCGCGCCCGGGCGACACAAGCGGTGCTTGCGCAACTGCACTGAAGCGTTTGCACCGGAGGGCTATGCTCGGGCGATGCCCGCACTGCGCTTCGCCCTCCTGCTGCTGTTGCTGCTGACCGCCCTGCCCGCGCGGGCGCAGACGCCGATCTTCCACTGCGTTGCCGCGGACGGCCATCCGGTGTTCACCGACCAGCCCTGCAGCAGCCTGCAGGCCACGCCGGCGCCCGCCTCCTCGGCGAGCGCCGCCGCGCCCTCGCTGCGTCCGCCGGCGACCACCTGCGCGGCCGACGTGGAGGAATTGCGCGCAGCCGTGGTGGACGCCTTCGCCAATCGCGACGCCAACCGCCTGGCCGGGCTGATGTTGTGGGGCGGCTACGGCCAGCACGCGGCAGTGGCGGATATCCGTTCGCTGGCGACGCTGATGCAGCGGCCACTGGTGGGCATCGACCTGCCGGACGAAGGCGGTACGGAACTCATCGTGCACACCGCCGTGGACGACGGCGAGGGCAGCGGCGACACGCGCTTCCTCATCGAAGCGCACTCCGGCTGCCTGTGGTTGCGGCAGGAGTAGGCACGCGCGGGCGATGGCACCCGGCGCTATCATGGGCGGTCCCCTGCAAGGAGAACCGTCATGGCGCAGCAATACCCCGAGTGGATCTGGCAGAACGGCACGATCAAGCCGTGGCGCGAGGCCACCACCCACGTGATGTCGCATGCGCTGCATTACGGCTCTTCCGTGTTCGAAGGCATCCGCAGCTATGCCACGCCCGACGGCGCGGCGATCTTCCGCCTGACCGACCACCTGAAGCGCCTGTACCAGTCGGCGCGCATCTACGACATGGTGCTGCCGTACTCGCAGGACGAACTGGCCGCGGCCTGCCGCGAGGTGATCAGGAAGAACGGCCTGACCGCGGCCTACCTGCGCCCGGTGGCCTATCGCGGCCTGGGCGGTTTCGGCCTCTCGGCGGAGACGCCGATCGACGTCGCGGTCGCCGCCTGGCCGATGGGCCCGTACCTCGGGCCGGAGGCGCTGGAACAGGGCATCACCGCCTGCGTGTCGAGCTGGCAGCGTTTCGCGCCGAACACCATTCCGGCCGGCGCCAAGGCCGGCGGCAACTACCTTTCCGGCCAGCTGATCGCGCGCGAGGCGCGTCGCCTCGGTTTCGGCGAGGGCATCGCGCTGGCCAATACCGGCCTGCTCAGCGAGGGTGCGGGCGAGAACCTGTTCCTAGTCTTCGATGGCGTGCTGCACACCACGCCGGCGAGCGCCTCGATCCTCACCGGCATCACCCGCGACACGCTCAAGACGCTGGCGCGCGAGGACGGTATCGAAGTGGTCGAGCGCGACTTGCCGCGCGAGTACCTGTATCTGGCCGACGAGGTGCTGATGTGCGGCACCGCCGCCGAGGTCACGCCGATCCGCTCGATCGACGGCAAGCAGGTCGGCAACGGCACCGCCGGGCGCGTGACGCGGCGGCTGCAGGAGCTGTACTTCGGGCTGTTCGACGGGCGCACCAACGACCAGTGGGGCTGGCTGGAGCCGGTCTGAACAAAGGTGAGGACGCGGGCTTTGGCCCACCGAAATGAAAGGCCGCCATCGCGCGGCCTTTCGCTTTTGGGTCACAAGCTTCCCCGCGAGCCCCGGCCCCTCACCCCAGCCCTCTCCCCGGAGGGAAGAGGGAGTAGATCCTGGTCAGGCGGGTTCGAAGACGAGGCTGGCGATCGCCCCGTTGGCGTCGCTGCGCGGGCGCATCGAGACCTGCCAGCCGTACAGGTCGCACAGCCGGCGCACGATCGCCAGGCCCAGCCCGGCGCCACTGCCGCCGGCGCCCTCGCCGCGCACGCCGCGCTGGAACAGCCGCTCGGCATCCTCCGGCTTGATCCCCGGACCGGTATCGATCACCTCGATGCGCCCGTTACCGATCTCCACCCGCACCAGGCCTTCGAGCGTGTACTTGATCGCGTTGCCGATGAGGTTGGTCAGCGCCACCGACAGCACCGACGCCGGGGCGTTGACGCTCACCGGCTCGTTCACCGCCAGCTCGATGTCCAGCGGCTTGTCGCGCATCTGCGGGCGCTGGCTTTCGATCACGTCGGCGGCGACCTTGCCCACTTCGGTGGTCTCGCCGCGCGTGGGGCCGCGCCGCTCGGCGCGCGAGAGCAGCAGCAGCGCCTCGATCAGTTCGGTGGCCTGGCGCGAGGAACGCTCGATGCGCTTCAGGCGCTCGCGCAGCTTGTCCGTGAGGTCGGGCGAACCCTGCAGCAGTTCGGTGGTGCTGGCGATCACCGCCAGCGGCGTGCGCAGTTCGTGGCTGACGTCGGAATTGAATTCGCGGTCGCGCTCGACCATCGCGGTCAGACGCGCGGCGTACTCGTCCAGCGCCAGCGCCAGCTCGCCCACCTCGTCGTCGGCGAAGTGCGGCGCCAGCGGCTCGGCCTTGCCCGCCTTGCGGAAGTCGCGCAGGCGCGCGGCCAGTTCGCTGACCGGCTTCAACACCTTGCGCGAAAGCCACAGGCCGATCGTGAGCGAGAGCAGGCCGAACAGGAACACCGCGCCGATCACGCTGATCAGCAGTTGCTGCTTGCTCAATTCATCGCGGGAGACGTCGTACCGCAGGAAACTGTAGATACCGTTCTTGTGCTCGACCGCCAGCTTGTAGTGGCGCGTCTTGCCATCGGATCCGGTTTCACTCACATCATGGACGCCATTGTCCAGATGTTGCCATTCCAGCGGCGCCTTGTAGATCGTGCGATCGCTCCAGGTCCACGCCTCCACGATGCCGAACTTCGGCTGGCGCTCCGGGTGCTCGTGGACTTGGCGATTGAGATTGTCGACTTCGTCGAGCAGGGTGGCGGTAACCAGTTGGTCCTCGACTCGTGCGCGGATATTGAGCGCCGAAAAAGCAAACAACGCGCTGAGGCCGAAGCCGAACAGCGCGAAGGAGACGATCAGGCGGAACCGCAGCTTGCGTCTGGACAACATCAGGCGTGGCTTGCGTCAGGCCTGGACCGCGTCGGGCTCGACCATGCGGTAACCGATGCCGTGGCGCGTGTGGATCAGCGGCTTGTCGAACGGCTTGTCGATCGCCGCGCGCAGACCGTGGATGTGCACGCGCAGCGAATCGCTGTCCGGCAGCTCCTCGCCCCACACGCGCTGCTCCAGGTCCTGACGGGTGACCACCGAGGGGCTGGCTTCCATCAGCGCCTGCAGGAGTTTCAGGCCGATCGGGTTCAACTGGATCGACTTGCCGTCGCGGCTGACGGTGAGCGTGTCCAGGTTGTAGGTGAGGTCGGCCACCTTCAGCACGCGGCTCTGCGGGCCTTTGCCGCGGCGCGCAAGCACTTCCAGCCGCGCGGCCAGTTCCTGCAGCGCGAACGGCTTGGTCATGTAGTCGTCGGCGCCGGACTCGAAGCCGGTGAGCTTCTGCTCCAGCGCGTCGCGCGCGGTGAGCATCAGCACCGGCGTCTGCTTGTGCGCCTCGTGGCGCAGCTTGCGCGCCACGTCCAGGCCGTCCATGCCCGGCAGGGTGAGGTCGAGCACGATCACGTCGAAATCGTGCACCACCGCCAGGTGCAGGCCGGTCACGCCATCGCCGGCGAAGTCGACCACGTGACCGCGGTCTTCCAGATAGTCGCCAATGTTGGTCGCGATATCGCTGTTGTCTTCGATCACAAGGACACGCATGCGCCACTCCAAAGGCCACTGGCCACCAAATTGAGAAGCTTAACAAGCTTGCCATGCGGGCGGCCGCACCGTGGCCGGCAGAACCCCGTGGTCAAACCCGCGGCCAATAAAAAGGCCCAGATGCCCGACTCGTCGTCGCCGCACCTGGGCCCAAGCTTACTGCCCCGATACCGAATCTGCGGACCCCGGACCTGCGCCCGGCGCCGCACATTGCAGTGGGGTCTTTATAGGGCCCGGGCGGTTACGGTGCGGTTAACCACGGTTGACGCGCCCGTTAACGGACGCGTCCGGCGCGCACGTTCTAGTGCGCGCCACGTGAAGGAAAGCTCAGGCGCCCGCCTGCTCCTCAAGGTGCCGGATGATGTGGCCGGACACGTCCACGCCGGTGGCCGTCTCGATGCCCTCCAGCCCCGGCGAGGCGTTCACCTCCAGGATCAGCGGGCCGCGCTTGGAGCGCAGCAGGTCCACGCCGGCGATCCCCAAGCCCAGCGCGCTCGCCGCGCGGATGGCGATGCGCTTTTCCTCGGCGCTCAGGGTCGCCTTCACCGCACTGCCGCCGCGGTGCAGATTGGCGCGGAAGTCGCCGGGGCTGGCCTCGCGCTGCATCGCGGCGATCACCTTCTTGCCGACCACGAAACAGCGCAGGTCGCTGCCGTTGGCTTCGGCGATGAACTCCTGCACCAGGAAGTTGGCGTACAGGCCGCGGAAGGCTTCGATCACGCTCTGCGAGGCGCTGCGCTTCTCGGCCAGGACCACGCCGGTGCCCTGGCTACCTTCGTTCAACTTGATCACGTGCGGCGGCTCGCCGAGCATCGCCAGCACGTCGTTGGTGTCGTCCGGGTTGTCGCCGAACACGGTCACCGGCATGTCCAGCCCGTGCGAGGCAAGGATCTGCAGCGCGCGCAGCTTGTCGCGCGCGCGCAGCACCGCGTCGGAGGAATTGGGTGTGTACACCCCCATCATCTCCAGCTGGCGCAGCACCGCGGTGCCGTAGAAGGTGGTGGTGGTGCCGATGCGCGGGATCACCGCGTCGATGTCCTTCAGGGCCTTGCCCTTGTAGCGGATCGACACGTTGTTCGGCGCGATGCGTACGTAGCAGCGCAGCGGATCGAGCACGCGCACCACGTGGTTGCGTTCGCGCGCGGCCTCGACCAGGCGGCGGGTCGAGTACAGCCGCGTGTTGCGCGAGAGGATCGCGATCTTCATGGAAACTGGCCGTGGTGGCGTTCGTGGATGACCCGCAGCACCGGCTCGGCAAACGCGGACCGGGAGCGCGGCTGGGTGTAGGAAAGCGATGGATCGACCGCGAAGCGCCCGAGCAGCGCGCTGCGGCCCAGCAGCATGGGAAACAGCATGTGGCGGCGGTCGGTGAGGCTGACGTCGATCGGAAAGCGCCTGCCGGCGATCAGCACGTCGGTGCGCACGAACCAGCGCTCGCTGCCGTGGCCGCCGGTGTCGATGACCACCCGTCGGTCCAGCGCGGGCGCTTCGCACGCCACGATGCGCGGGTGGTGGCGCAGGCCGACGGTCATCGAGAAACGCAGCCACGTGTCGCCCTCGCGCTCGAAGGCCTCGAGCGTGTCCACGTGCAGCGAACTGGAGCGGGCGCCGGTATCGAGCTTGGCCTTGAGCACCTCGATGCCCAGTTGCGGCAGCGCCAGTCGTTCCCGCCAGCCCAGGGTGATCACATCTGTCATTGGCGTGCGGCCGAAAGAATGCGATGGGAAGAGATGCAGCTTCCGCTGCGGCGGTCGAGCGGACGTGAGTTAGCCGCCCACCAGCTCGTGGTAGGGGGGAAGATTGACGATTCTTCCGGCTTCAACCTCGTAGGCACGCTCCAGGTCTTCGGCCGCATGCAGCCAGTCTTCGAGCATCTGGTAATCGTCCTCGCACGCAGCGCCGCCGGCAACGGTTTCGCGCAGCGACCGGACTTCCCAGGCAACCGCCTGGATGGCAATGACGAGCGTCTGTTCGCTGATCTGCGGCATGGAAGGATTCCGACGAGGGGTAGCTGGCCAGCTGCCCGGCATTCCGCGCCTGCAGCCCCAAGGGTCCAACGGACAGCGCGAATGGCGTCGGCGGCGAGGGTCCGCCTCGAACCGGAATGGAGCGGGTGAAGGGAATCGAACCCTCGTCAGTAGCTTGGGAAGCTACAGCTCTACCATTGAGCTACACCCGCTTGGGGCCGCTGATGGTAACCCGGGAAGCGGGAGTTGGGGAACGGGTCGCGTCCGGGGGAGACGGATCGGACGTGGTCGCTGCCCGCACGGCGCATGAACCGGACATGGCGGCGCGCTGAACCGCCGTCGTGCCGGGGCGCTGCGCGCTGAACGGCCGGCACATAATCGGTCATCGCCCCGTGACGCTGGCCGTTCCATAGCGGGGACACGGCGGAGGAAAACCCATGCGTGCACCTTCGAAACTGCAGCTCCTATGGCGCACCTGCGCCGCCACCCTGCTGCTGTGCGCGGCCGGCGCCCTCAACGCGCAGACGCAGACGCCCGACGACGCCGGCGACCCGCCGGACCGGGTCGCGCGCCTTTCCTACATGGACGGCGACGTCGGCCTGCTGCCTTCCGGTGCGCAGGACTGGGGCGAGGCCGGCATCAACCGCCCGCTGACCACCGGCGACCGGCTGTCCAGCAGCACCGGCGCGCGCGCCGAACTGGAACTGGATGGCGCCGCGCTGCGCCTGGACGGCCGTACCGACGTGGGCTTCCTGCAACTGGACGACCAACTGGCCCAGCTGGAGCTCACCCAGGGCACGCTCAACCTGACCGTGCGCCAGCTGGACGACGGCCAGAGCTACGAGATCGACACGCCGACCGTGGCGCTGGTGGTCGACCACCCCGGCAGCTACCGCATCGACGTCGATCCCGACGGCCAGGGCACCCGGGTCACTGCGTTCGATGGCAACGCCACGGTGTACGGCGAGAACGATGCGCAGCGGCTGGTCGTCGCCGGCCGCAGCTACCGCTTCGCCGACTCCGCGCTGGCCGACGTCGCCGTGGAGGACATCGGCGGTGGCGACGATTTCGACGCCTGGTGCAACCAGCGCGACCAGCGGTATGCCGATTCCGAATCGCGCCGCTACGTGTCCGACGACGTGATCGGCTACCAGGACCTGGACCAGTACGGCGACTGGAGCAGCGACCCCGAGTACGGACAGGTCTGGTACCCCGCGCACGTCGACACCGGCTGGGCGCCCTACCGCGACGGCCACTGGGCCTGGGTCGCCCCGTGGGGTTGGACCTGGGTGGATGACGCGCCCTGGGGCTTCGCGCCCTACCACTACGGCCGCTGGGCCTGGCGCAGCCGCGGCTGGTGCTGGGTGCCCGGTCCGATCGGCTGGCGCCCGGTGTATGCGCCCGCGCTGGTCGCCTTCGTCGGCGGCAACCACTGGCGCGTCTCGGTCGGCAGCGCGCCGGTGGGCTGGTACCCGCTCGGTCCGGGCGAGGTGTATGACCCGTGGTACCGCGGCAGCCGCCGCTACTACACCCAGGTCAACGTGACCAACATCCACGTGCACAACACCGTGGTCGTCGACCGCCGTTACCGCGACTGGCACCGCGGCATCGCCCCGCCGGTGCGCGCGCTGCACGGCAAGGGCCCGCGCGGCTTCACCGCGGTGCCGGCGCGCAACTTCGCCGGCGCCGACCGTGTGCAGCGGCATCGCCTGAAGATCGATCCGGACGCGATCGCCGGGGCTCGCCTGCTCACCCGCGGCGGCACGCCCAAGCCGACGCCGCACAGCTTCGCGCCACCGCGGCCGCCGAAGGCCGGTCCGTTGCCCGCGCAGGGTTTCCGGCGCGAGGTGGTGGCGCGGCATGCACCCCGGCCGGACCGGATCGCCGAGCGCACCGGGCGCGCGCGGCCGGTGGCGCCGCCCACCCAGGTACGCGTCCTGCGGCCGCGTGCCGATACGCTTCCCGCGGTCGCGCGCATCGTCCCTGCCGGTCGTGTCGACCGCGCGCAGGAAACGGCCCGTGCGCCCATGCACGCCGGCGGTCGCGATCTCCGCAGCACGGGCACGCCGAACCGTGTCGTGCCGCGCGAGGCGCCGCTGCGTCCGGGCGAGCTGCGCTCGGCGCGCTTCGTGCGCTCGCGCGAAACCCGCGAACCGGTGCAGCCGCGTCCGGGCGTGAGCTTCATCTCCACCGCCGAGGCCGACCGCGAACGCGCGGCACGGGCGGCGCCGACGCTGCCGCAGGTACCGCGCCTGCAACGTACCGACGCGCCACGCGCCCCGGCGCGTCAGCCCGTGTCGGCCAATCCGCGCGTCCAGCGTGCGACCGGCTTCGACGCCGACGCCCGCGCGGCGCGCATCGAGGCGGCACGGCGTCAGGCGGCACGCGGCAGCGACCGGCAGGTCCAGCCCGCGCATCTGCGCGCGCCGGACTTCGACGCGCAGCTGCGCAATCGCCAGGCGCAGCCGCAGCCGCAGCCGCCGCGGTTCCAGCGTCCGCCGGACTTCCGCTCGATGCGTCCGATGCCGCATGCCGAGCCGGCGCAACGCCCATCGGCGCCGCCGCCTCGCCAGGCGCAACCGGCACAGTCGAGCGCCCCTGCTTCGCATCCACGGCATGAGCCGGGACGCCGCTTCGACCCGCAGCATTAGCCCAAAAGGCGGCGCCCTCGCGGCGCCGCCGCTACAATGCGCCGCCCCGCGGCACGGCGCGCCCGCCACAGGCGCAGCGCCGTGCCCACCGCAATCCAGGCGCACGCCGTGACCGACCAGCCCGAATTCCCCGACACTCCTTCGCACCTGCGCCGCATCCGCAGCTTCGTGCTGCGCGAAGGCCGCATGACGCCCGCCCAGCAGCGCGCCTTCGACGCGCACTGGACGCGCTTCGGCATCGACTACCGCGGCACCGCACAGGACTTCGGCACGCACTTCGGCCGCCTCGCGCCGCGCGTGCTCGAAATCGGCTTCGGCAATGGCGAGGCGCTGGCCTGGGCCAGTGAGCACGATCCGGCGCGCGACTACATCGGGGTGGAAGTGCACGGCCCCGGCGTGGGCCGGCTGATGAACGCGCTGGCCGCGCGCGAGGCGTCCAACGTGCGCATCTACAAGCACGACGCGGTCGAGGTGCTGGAGCACGAGATCGCGCCGGGCGCGCTTGCCGAGGCGCGCATCTGGTTCCCCGATCCCTGGCACAAGAAACGGCACAACAAGCGGCGCATCGTGCAGCCGGCGTTCGTCGCGCTGCTCGCCTCGCGCATGGCGCCCGGCGCCCTGCTGCACCTGGCCACCGACTGGCAACCCTACGCCGAGCACATGCTGGAGGTGATGGAGGCCGCGCCCGGCTGGCGCAATGCCATCGCGCCCGGCCAGTACGCCGAGAAGCCGGCCTGGCGCATCGAGACGCACTTCGAGCGGCGCGGGTTGAGGCTCGGGCATGGGGTGTGGGACCTGCTCTATCGCAAGGCGTAGGCACGGGCCGTTGCTTCCTCTCCCGCGGGGAGAGTTGGGCGAGGCGGCGCGCTGGCCTCGGCACGACACACCGGCGAGCCTCCTGAAGCTCCTTCCCGATCCACTTCCCCGCGAGCCCCGGCCCCTCACCCTGCCCTCTCCACGGAGGGGAGAAGGTTCAAGCACGCAAGCCCGAGGTTCACCAGCCACTGCGATGCGCCGCTTATACTGGCCAGCAAACAGGGACGGACCCGGCCGCGTGAGGCATCCACTGCACAATCCCATCCGCTTCCACCACCAGCCCATCCTGGACGCTCGCTAGTGGCCCTCGCGCTCACCCCCGAAATGATCCTGGTACTCGGGCTGGTGGGCTTCACCATGCTGATGCTGGTGCTGGAGTGGATTCGCGCCGACATGGTGGCGCTGCTGGTGGTGGTGGTGATCGGCCTGACCGGGCTGATCCCCTCCGACCGCGTGTTCAACGGCTTCGCGGGCAACGCGGTGATCGCGATCATCGCGATCATGATCATGGGCGCGGGGCTGGACCGCGCCGGCGTGCTCTCGCTCACCGCCAGCTTCGTGATGCGCATGGCGCGCGGCAAGGAGTCGCGCCTGGGCGTGGTGATCAACGCGGTCACCAGCCTGTTCAGCGCGGTGATCCCGAGCCAGGCGCTGGCAGCGCTGATGATCCCGGTGACCAGCCGCCTGTCCGCGCGCACCGGCGTGCCGATGTCGAGGCTGCTGCTGCCGATGGGCTTCTGCATCCTCACCGCGACCAACACCACGCTGATCGCCAATTCGCCGCTGATCGTCCTCAACGACCTGATCGCCAGCGCCAACGCCAACCTGCCGCCCGGCGCGCACACCATCCCGAAGTTCGGCCTGTTCAGCGTGACGCCGATAGGCCTGGTGCTGGCCTTGCTCGGCATCGGGTACTTCTGGCTGTTCTCCCGCAAGCTGCTGCCCGAGCGCGAGGACGAACGCCTCAAGGTGACCCCCGGCCGCACCGAGAGCTACTTCGCCGAGACCTACGGCATCGGCGGCGAGACCGCCGAACTCACCGTCACTGCCGAGAGCCCGCTGGTCGGCATGAGCATCGGCGAAGTCGAGCAATTGCACGGCGCGCCGCTGATCCTGGCGATCAAGAGCGGCAACGACGCGCGCATGGCGCCGCCGGTCGACTACGTGATCTGGGTCGGCTCGGTGCTCGGCGTGCTGGCGCCGCGCGAGGAGATCAGCCGCTTCGCCAACAACCAGTTGTGCAAAGTGTCGCCGCGCATGCGCCAGCTGGGCGAGCTGTTCAACCCGACCCGCGCGGGCATCTCCGAGGCGGTGCTGCCGCCGTCCTCGCGCTTCCTAAAGCAGAGCGTGGGCGACCTGCGCCTGCGCAAGCGCTACGGCATCTCGGTGCTGGCGGTGAACCGCGGCGACCAGGTGTTCCGCGACGACCTGCGCGGCGTCGCCCTGCGCGCCGGCGACACGCTGGTGCTGCATTCGAGCTGGCGCGACCTGGCGCTGGCCGCCGAGGACAAGGACCTGGTCGTGGTCACCGACATCCCCAAGGAGGAGCAGCGCCCCGGCAAGATCTGGCAGGCGGTCGGCTTCTTCCTGCTGGCCAAGTGCCTGGCGCTGTTCACCCACCTGGACCTGTCGGTGGCGATGATGACCGGCGCGATCGGCATGCTGCTGACCGGCGTGCTGAACATGGACGAGGCCTACAAGGCGATCAACTGGAAGACGATTTTTGTTACCGCGTGTCTGATTCCGCTGGGCTGGTCGATGGACGCCACCGGCACCGCCGCCTGGCTGGCGCAGGAGGTGCTCAACCACCTGGGCGGCGCCTCGCCGTGGATCCTGCAGGCGTGCCTGGCGGTGCTCACCCTGCTGTTCTCGCAGGTCATGTCCAACGTGGGCGCCACGGTGATGATGGTGCCCATCGCGATCAGCGTGGCGGTGGCCACCGGCGGCAACCCGTCGGCCTATGCGCTGATCGTCGCGGTGTCCTCGTCCAACACCTTCCTGCTCAGCTCCGGCCACCCGGCGTTGATGATGGTCGCCGGCCCGGGCGGCTACCGCGGCAAGGACTTCCTGCGGGTGGGCGTGCCGCTGACGCTGTCGATCCTGGTGGCCACGCTGCTGATGATCAACCTGCTGTTCCATTGACTGATTCTTGACTGAACCCGCGAGCGACCTGAACAGAGGCCGGGCGCCTTCCTTGCAAGCGCCGCGCGCCTGTCTCTCCTTGACGTCAATTGCACTGGGGCCTGCCTAGTCTTGCCGGAAGCCTCTTCGAGGAGGCCAGGGAACGGGGATATCCGGTTTTGCCTGCGAACGCAGGTGGTGCCGTGTCAGTTGGCGGGAAAGAACCGCCTGCTGCATGGCCCGGTCAGGACGATGGGACTAGCCACTATGCAGTACTCCCGGATACTTGTTGCATGTCTGACGGCCGCCTGCATTTCTGCCCTGGCGATCGCCATTCTTTACCGTTTCGCCGAGTCCTGGGGCTTGGTGGATCGCCCAGATGAACGCAAACATCACGTCGGGCAGATCCCCCTGATCGGCGGACTGGCCGCGTTCATCGGCGTACTGGCCGGTGCGGTGGTCGACGGCCAGGCTCCCCTGTTCACCAGCGCGCTGCTGGCCACGGCGGCCGTGCTGGCGGTGGTGGGCGCGCTGGATGACCGCTTCGACCTGAGCGTGCGCACGCGGCTGCTGGTGCAGACAGGTGCGGTGCTGACCATGGTCGCGGTGACCGGCGTGCACATCCACACGCTGGGCCACCTGTTCGGCAGGGAATTCGAACTGGGCGTGTTCGGCATTCCGCTGACGGTGGTCGCGGTGATCGGCCTGCTCAACGCCTTCAACATGATGGACGGCATCGACGGCCTCGCCGGCACCCTGGCGCTGGTCAGCATCGCGGCGATCATCATGTACCAGGGCCAGCCGCAGTGGCCTGGCGTGATCGTGCTGGTGCTGCTGGCCGGCGCGCTGGTGCCCTACCTGGCGGTGAACCTCGGCATGGTCGGCAAGAAAATCTTCCTCGGCGACGCTGGCAGCATGGTGGTGGGTTATCTGCTGGCGTGGACGCTGATCCACTTGAGCCAGAGCACGCCGAACAACGAGCTATCCACCATCGACGTGCTGTGGTGCGTGGCGCTGCCGGTGCTGGACACGCTGGCGGTGATGGTGCGTCGTATCCGCGAAGGCAAGAGCCCGTTCAAGCCCGACCGCGGCCACATCCACCACATGATGATGCGAGCCGGCCTGGGCCCGCGCACCACGCTGGTGGCGCTGGTGATGCTGGCGATCGTGCTTGCGCTCACCGGCATGCTCACCCATTCGCTTGCACCCGGCAGCAACCTGCTCGCCTTCGGCGCGCTCACGGTGATCTACGTCACTGCGATGGGGCGGGTTTGGCAGAAGCAGCAAGCGGCGCCTTCGATGGCCTCGCGTCCCAAGCGGCAGACGGGCGGCCAATTGCCGAGCAACGTGGTGCGGCTGCAGTCCTCCGTGACGTTGCTGTCCTCCTACGGCAAGCACGTTGAAGGTCCCAAGCGCGGTTCGGCGGCGAAGTAGGCGCCGCCCCGTGAGGCGGCGGGCATCGCGTGCCGCTTCGTCTTCCGCCATGCCGCCCGGTCGGGCGGCATGGCATGCGATGCGCAGGCATCCCGGGGCGTTCGTCCGGTATGGGGCTCTGCGCCACCTGCTTCGGCCGCTGGCCGCGCGGTCCGCTGTCCACAGGCGGGATCCGGCCGGTCATGCAGACGGTTGCCGGCACTGCACAAACCATCGACCGGGCACGGCCAACAATCCCCGTCATCCGCTTGCATGGGAAACGCCAGCGCGTGGCGGCGGCGGACGCTCCGCCACGCAACAGGCAACGTGATGACGCACAAGCTCAAAGCCTTCAGGGAACGGATCTCGCCGCTGGTGATGGCCCTGCCCGACTGCGCCTTCTACCAGTACAAGTACCTGATGGCCCACGCCCAGTTGTGCCGCTTCGGACAGCCGCGGCGCTTCTCGGAGAAGATCTTCCACCGCATGCGCTACCCCTCGCCGCTGTTCTCGCGGCTGGCGGACAAGGCCGAGGTGCGCGGCTACATCGCCGGCGTCGTCGGTGCGCAATACCTGGTGCCGGCCTACCTGATCGCCGAGAAGGTCACGCCCGCGACGTTCGACGCGCTGCCGGACAGCTTCGTGATGAAGGCCAACCACAGCTTCGGCCAGCTGCGCATCGTGCACGACAAGCGCAACGAGGATCCGGTCGAACTGGCGCGGCTGGCCAACCTGTGGATGACGTCTGAGTTTCCGATGCGGATGCGCGAGAAGCACTACCGCTACATCCGGCCGCGCATCATCTTCGAGCAGGCGCTGCTGACCGGCGGCCGCCCACCGGACGACTACAAGTTCAACGTGTTCAACCCCGGCCACAACCAGGAGCCCTATGTCTTCATCCAGCACATGCAGGGCCGCTTCGAGCGACTGACCCAGGACCTCTACATGGAAGACTGGCGCCCCGCGCCCTTCCAGCTGTTGCACCAGAAGACCAGCGGATGCATCGCGCCGCCCCCCGAACGACTGGAGGAGATGCTGCAGGTGGCGCGCCGGCTGGCCGAGCCGCTGGGCTACATGCGCGTGGACCTCTACCAGCACCAGGGACGCGTCTACGTCGGCGAACTCACGCTGACACCGGGCGCCGGAAGGTACGTATTCGATCCGAAGGAGTGGGACGAGGCGCTGGGCGAGAAGTTCGGATGGCCGGAACCGGCCCCTTGCGGCGAAAACCTGCCACCCAGCGGCAGGAACGCCCAGGCGACGGCATCACGCGTCGCCAGCACGCTCGATTGAAAGCTGCGACCCGTGTCAATGCTCTGGTCCAGGAACCGCAAGATCATCCCGCAGAGTGCTTTCACCGGGCCGTGCCTGAAGCCGACGCCGCTCGGGATCCGCGCTTGGATGCACCCTCGATCCTGCCGCCAGCCGGAACGACTACGCCGATGAAAAAGAACAACAAGAAAACCGCACGCGCCGATCGGCCGACCGTGATCGTCTACAAGTCGCGGCTGCTGCCCTATTCGGAAACCTTCATCCGGGAGCAGGTACGCATGCTGTCCGGCTGGCGCGGCATCCTGGCTGGCGACAACATGGTCCGCAAGGGGCTGGCGCTGGACGGGCTGGACGTGAGGCTGCTCGGCTACCGCAGCCGCCTGCTGCAGCGCGTGGCCAACCACAGTTCGCGCTACCTCATCTGGCCGTGGCCCAGGTTGCGGGCGCTGAAGGCCGAGCGCGCGGACCTGCTGCACATCCACTTCGCCACGGACGCGTACCGGGTATGGCCGCTCGCGCGGCAGCTCGACCTGCCGACGCTGATCACCCTGCACGGGTACGACATCAACACCTACGCCAGTTGGTGGGAAAGCGGCCATGGCGGGCGCCGCATGCGCAAGTATCCGACCGGCCTGCTCGAGCTGGCGCGCGACCGTCGCGTGCATTTCATCGCCGTGTCGCGCGCGATCCGGCAATCGGCGATCGATTTCGGCCTGCCCGAGCAAAAGATCAGCGTGCGCCACATCGGCGTCGATACCGGCAGCTTCACCCCCGGCCCCACGCCGTTGGCCGACCGGCGCGACATCCTGTACGTCGGGCGGCTGGTGGAGAAGAAAGGTTGCCGTTACCTGCTGCAGGCGTTCGAGCAGATCCAGGCGGACTTCCCCGAACACCGGCTGGTGATCGTCGGCAGCGGCCCGCTGGAGGCGAAGCTCAAGGCCTACGCGGCCGAGCGCGGCGTGCGCGCCGTGTTCCTGGGCGCCTTGCCGGCGCAACAAGTGCGCCAGTGCCTCGACGAGGCGAGGGTGTTCTGCCTGCCCAGCATCACCGCCGACAACGGCGACGCCGAAGGCCTGGGCATTGTGATACTGGAGGCGCAAGCCGCCGGCGTGCCGGTGATCACCTCCGCCCGCGGCGGCGCGCAGGAGGGCATCGTCCACGGCGTCACCGGCTTCGCCCACGGCGAGAAGGACGTGCGGGCGATCCGCCAGGACCTGGTCGCCCTGCTGCAGAGCGACGAGCTGGCGACACAGTTCGGCCGGCGCGGCCGCGAGCATGTCGTCGCGTCGATGGACATCGTCGACTGCAACCAGCGGCTGGAGGAGCTCTACGACCAGCACGCCTTCGGCCGCTCCAGCCACGCCGGCGCGAGCGTGAAGATCTTCCCGCGGAGCGAGCGGCAGTGCATCTGAGCCCGCCACGCGGGCGAGCTTCCTTGGGCTGAGGCCTGGCTGCCTCTCCAAACAGGAGAGGATGCCGGGGCCGCGGTTTCGAACCCTCTCCCGCGGGAGAGGGTTCCAAGGATCGAAGCCTCCTTGTCGTGCGCCGGGGCTGCCCTACTGCCCCAGCAGGGTGTCGATCACGCGCTGCGCCAGCTCATCCACCGCCAGACCCTGCGTTTCCAGGTGCAGCTCGGGCTGCTCCGGTCGCTCGTACGGCGAATCGATGCCGGTGAAGTTCTTGATCTGGCCGGCACGGGCCTTCGCGTACAGGCCCTTCGGATCGCGCTCGGCACAGACCTCCAGCGGCGTGTCGACGAACACTTCGCGAAACTCGCCGTTCTCGAACAGCCGGCGCGCCATGCCACGCTCGCTGCGGAACGGGCTGATGAAGGACACCAGCACGATCAGGCCCGCATCCACCATCAGCTTCGACACCTCGGCCACGCGGCGGATGTTCTCCACGCGATCCTCCTCGGTGAAGCCGAGGTCGCGGTTGAGGCCGTGGCGCACGTTGTCGCCGTCGAGCATGTAGGTGTGATAGCCCATCGCGTGCAGGCGCTTCTCCACCACGTTGGCGATGGTCGACTTGCCCGAACCGGACAGGCCGGTGAACCACAGGCACGCCGGCACCTGGCCTTTGATGCGGGCGCGCGCCGTGCGGTCGACGTCGGTGTGCTGCCAATGGATGTTGTCGGCGCGGCGCAACGCGAAGTCGAGCGTGCCGGCGGCGACCGTGGCGTTGGTCTGGCGGTCGATCAGGATGAACCCGCCGAGCTCGCGGCAGTCGGCGTAGCGTTCGAACGCGATCGCGTGGTCCAGGCCAAGGTTGCAGTAGCCCACCTCGTTGAGCTCCAGGCGCTTGGCCGGCCGCTTCTCCTGGGTGTTCACGTCGACGCGGTGCTTGATCTCGGTGACCTGCGCCGTGACCAGGCGCGCGCCGATCTTCATCCAGTACGGACGGCCCGGCAGCAGCGCGGCACCGTCCATCCACAGCACATGCGCGGCGAACTGGTCGGCCACCTGCGGCGGCGAGGAGATCGCCGCGATCACGTCGCCGCGGCTGATGTCGCGCTCGTCCTCCAACTGAATCGCCACCGCGTCGCCGGCGACGGCGCGCGGCAGGTCGCCGTCGGCGGTGACGATGCGCGCCACGCGCGAACGTACGCCACTGGGCAATGCCACCACTTCGTCGCCCGGAGCGATCGAGCCGGCCACGACCTGCCCAGCGTAGCCGCGGAAATTCTGATTGGGGCGGCATACCCACTGCACCGGCATGCGGAAGCCCAGCTTGCTGACGGCGCGCTCGACCTGCACCGCCTCCAGGTGCTCCAGCAGGCTCGGCCCGCTGTACCAGCCCATCGCCTGCGAGCGGCTGGACACGTTCTCGCCGTGCAGCGCGGACAGCGGCACCGCGGTGACGTGTTCGATGCCCATCTGCGCGGCCACCACGCGGTAGTCGCTCTCGATGCGCTTGAAGGTGTTCTGCGCGTAGCCAACCAGGTCCATCTTGTTGACCGCCAGCAACACGTGGCGGATGCCCAGCAGCCCGCAGATGTAGGTATGCCGGCGGGTCTGCGTGAGGATGCCCTTGCGCGCATCGACCAGCACCACGGCCAGGTCCGCGGTGGAGGCGCCGGTGGCCATGTTGCGCGTGTACTGCTCGTGCCCCGGGCAGTCGGCGACGATGAACTTGCGCTTGTCCGTGCTGAAGAAGCGGTAGGCCACGTCGATGGTGATGCCCTGTTCCTGCTCGGCGGCCAGGCCGTCGACCAGCAGCGCGAAATCCAGCTCGCCGTTCTGCGTGCCGTGGCGCAGGCTGTCGCCCTCGAGCGCCGCGAGCTGGTCGTCGAACAGCAGCTTGGTGTCGTACAGCAGGCGCCCGAGCAGGGTGCTCTTGCCGTCGTCCACGCTGCCGCAGGTGATGAAGCGCAGCAGGCTCTTGGTTTCGTGGCGCTGCAGGTAGTCGTCGATCGCGGTGACGGCGGCGGTCGGCTGGCTGTCGGTGGTTTCGAGATCCATCAGAAGTACCCTTCCTGCTTCTTCTTTTCCATGGAGGCCGAGGCGTCGTGGTCGATGATGCGGCCCTGCCGCTCGGAGGTGCGCGCCACCAGCATTTCCTGGATCACCGCCGGCAGCGTGTCGGCCTCGGACTCGATCGCCGCGGTGAGCGGATAGCAGCCCAGCGTGCGGAAGCGGACCTTGCGCATCTGCGGCACTTCGCCCGGCTCCAGCGGCATGCGGTCGTCGTCGACCATGATCAGCTGACCGTCGCGCACGACCACTGGACGCTCCCTGGCCAGGTACAGCGAGGGCACCTCGATGTTCTCGCGGTAGATGTAGAGCCAGATGTCCAGCTCCGTCCAGTTGGAGAGCGGGAACACGCGCACGCTCTCGCCCTTGTGGATGCGCGTGTTGTAGAGGCTCCACAGTTCCGGGCGCTGGTTCTTCGGATCCCAGCGGTGCTGCGCGTTGCGGAAGGAGAACACGCGCTCCTTGGCGCGGGATTTCTCCTCGTCGCGGCGCGCGCCGCCGATGGCGGCGTCGAACTTGTACTTGTCCAGCGCCTGCTTCAGCGCCTGGGTCTTCATGATGTCGGTGTGCACGCTGGCGCCGTGGCTGAACGGGTTGACCCCCTGCGCCACGCCTTCCTGGTTGGTGTGCACGATCAGCCGGCAACCGGTTTCCTTCGCGCGGCGATCGCGGAAGGCGATCATTTCGCGGAACTTCCAGGTGGTGTCCACGTGCATCATCGGGATCGGCGGCGGTGCCGGGAAGAACGCCTTCTGCAGCAGGTGCAGCAGCACGGAGGAATCCTTGCCCACCGAATAGAGCATTACCGGGTTGGCGAACTCCGCCGCCACCTCGCGCATGATGTGAATGGCCTCGGCCTCCAGCCGCTTCAGGTGCGAGGCCTGCGCCAGCGCAGCGATGCTGGGATTGCCGTTGCCGGCTTTCGCCGTGACAGGAGAAGCGTTGCTACTGTCATCCGGCATGGGAGCCAAGATCATGGGCATGCGTCCTTTGGTTGCAGGGGCGGCGACTGAACGGAACGCCGCCTGGAAGCGGAAAACTCTAGATCGCGGTTCGTGAAAAAAAACACTATTGCAGCGCTATCGAAGGCATGCCTTCCGGACGCCCGGCGCGAAACGTAGGATCGGTCGCCACGTTGCCGGCGCCGTCACCCAGCGCCGGCGGATCGAATTCGTAGCCGAACATCTGGATGTCCTCGCGGTAGATTTCCGCAACCTTCTCGCGGGTCTCGTCGTCGTAATAGGCCCGGTAGTCCTTCAGGTCCGGTGACCCCACGTGCCCACGCAAGGCGCCGGCCAGTCGGTACAGCGCCCTGCGGGAAAACAGGCCGCCTTCGTGCCCCTGGGACACATTCACCCTGGGCAGCCCGGCCGGACCGAGGCCCAATGCCTCGCACACGCGGCTGAAATCGGCCTGCAGGTTCTCGAAGCGGCCGACGAAATCCACCAGCAACTCGCCGTGGGCGTTGGTGAGGTAACGGCATTGCGGCATCACGTGGCGGTATCGGTCGTTCCAGCTTGGCCGCGGCATCTTCTTGAAGACGAAAGTCTTGAAGCTGAACTGGTGCGCGTAACGCGACCGATATCGGTATTCCGATACCAGGCGCGCCCAGGGATTACGCACGAACGAAAACTTGAAATAGCGCTCGAACTCGTCCTGCCCCAGATAACCCAGCCGCACGTATTCCTCCGACGTCATGTGGGCCAGTCGCGGTGGACCGCGCTCGGGATCCTTGTTGCGCCGCAGACAGAGCTCGGCGCGCCGGCTCCAGTCCAACCCCTGCGCGCGCAGGAAGAACTGCTCCACGCTTTGCCCGCCGCATTTTGGGACATGCACGAAAAGCGCGCTATGAAGATGGGATATCACGATATGCTCCCTTGTCATGTGGGGCGGGCGGGACGCGCCGGTGCCCAACGAGCGCGCGCGCTCTTGCGGCGCGCGGACCGGCCGCGTACCGCACCCATCGATACGGCAGGGGACGGTGCCATCGGGTTTGTCGTAGCCGGGTGAACCATGCGGCGGACGGGCACGAAGTATCGGCGCAGTGACGCGTCCGACCGCTCTCGCATCATCGGCCCTGCTCTCCCTGTCCGAACGGCCCTGCCGGCGCCGCCCGGACCCCTCCGCCGCCCGGCCGCGGCGGGCGACGCCATCCGCCGCGGCCAGCAAGCTGGGCAGTTCACCCATCTACGACAGTCCCGATGGCAACGTTTGACTGCCGGCCGTATGACCGCGCTTCAGGTACGCGGGCACTGCGCCGCTGGGTGCGGACCGCGAACCGGATGCCTGTCTGCGGTCGCGGCTTTCGACTGACCCGGTCGTCCGCAGCAAACACGCCCCACAGCGACGGAGTTCCCCATGTTCGTTTCCGACAGGATCGTTTTCCTCGAACTGCAGAAGACCGGATGCACCCACATCCGCAACCTGCTCAGGGAAATCGTCGGCGGTCAGTTCTTCATGCGCCACAACCAGGCGGGCGCGAACCTGTTCACCGGCGACAGGTTCTTCCTGGGCTCCGTGCGAGACCCATGGGACTGGCACGTCTCGCTTTGGGCCTACTGCTGCGACGGCAAGGGAGACCTCTTCAGCAACCTGAGTACGACCGGCATCAGGTTGAAGGACCTGGGCTGGAAAAAGGATCCCTATTCGGTACTGCTCGGCGTCCTGACCAGCCGTCCGAACTGGCATGCGAAGCAATGGAAACGCACCTTCCGTGACATCAACGATCCCGGCGCATTCCGGGAGTGGCTGCACATGCTGCACGACCCGGCCTATTGGGGCGACATCGGCGAGGGCTACTGGCGATGCCCGTTGAACCGGTTTGCGGGACTGCTTACGTATCGCTACCTGCGGCTGTTCACCAGCCGCAAGAACCATATGGGCGGGCTAAGGGCCATCTCGTCGCCGGAGCAACTGGCCGAGCACGACAGGCAGCACTGCTTCGTCCGTTACTTCATCAGGAATGAAAACCTGGAAGCCGACCTGCTCGAGGCGCTCAAGCTTGCAGACGTGCCGGTGCCGCAGCGCTTCGTGACGGAATTGACCGCGCGACCGAAGACGAATACCTCCTCCAAAAAGCGCGGCGCGCGCTATTACTACGACGCCGAAACGGAAAAGCTGGTCGGCGACCGGGATCGGTTCATCATCGAAAAGTTCGGATACCTTGCCCCCAGCGCAAGGGATCTGGCCGAGGGCAACCCGCAACGTCGCGCTGCGGGTACGACGACCTGAAACCGCGGCGGGAGCCCCATACCAGCGTGGACCGTCCCAGACATCGCAGCCGCCACCCGCAACGGGCGAGAAGTCACGGGCGGATGCTTTACGGCGATCTGCGCTCTATGGGGCTGATGCGCTCATTGTTCAGCGCAAGCGGGCCTTGGCGCCCATGCGACTGCTCCGGCACAACCAGGCACCAGCCGTAACGAATGCAGAACCAAACCGACGACCCGATCGGTAGCTCGAAAGTGGCTCCACTACATCGCCACAGAGAAAACCCGTTGGATGCAAACGGAGCGCCGCCGCTCCATCGACGGGTTTCGAAAGGACGGAACGAGGGTCGTGAGATGCTGCCGCCAAGGTTAAAGAAACCCGTCAAACGCCTTCTGAACGCGCTTCCGGACCCGGCGTTCTACCAATACAAATACCTGCTCATCCACGGCCGATTCTGCAATTTCAAGAATCCGAAACGCTTCTCCGAAAAGATCTTCCATCGGATGCGCCATCCGTCGCCGATATTCACGACGCTGGCGGACCGGATCGCCGTCCGGACCTACATTGCCGAAACCATCGGGCCGCAATACCTGGTGCCGCTTCTTTTTTCCTGCGATGCCGTGGACGAACGGACGTTCGATGCCCTGCCGTCTTCGTTCGTGATGAAGTCCAGCAACGGCTTCGGGCAGGTGAAGGTCGTCCGCGACAAGAACGAGGAAGACATCGCGCAACTTTGCGAGCTGGCGAACAGCTGGTTGGCTGCCAAGTCCGCATCGAGAAGCAGGGAGAAACACTATCTGTCGATCCCCCCGAGGATCGTATTCGAGGAGCCACTGCTCGAGGACGGCGAAGTCCCGGACGACTACAAGCTCAACGTCTTCAATTCGCCCGGGCGGGAGCCGTTCGTGTTCATACAGCACATGCATGGACGCTTTCGCGACCTGCAGCAGGAGCTTTATCTGGAAGACGGGTCGCCCCCGCCATTCAAGCTCGAGCTTGCCCTGCTTCGGGAAAGCGACCGGCGCTCGGAGAACATAGAATCCCTCTCCGAGATGGCGGTGCTGGCCAAGAAGCTCGCGAAGCCGTTCGGCTACCTGAGGGTCGACTTCTACCTCCACAAGCACCGGATCTACGTCGGGGAACTGACGGTGACCCCGGGGGCCGGCACCTACATCTTCGCGCCGCGAGCCTGGGACAGGTTGCTGGGAGACCGGTTCGGCTGGCCGGAGAACCTGCCCGGTTCCTGAGGCACGAGGCTTTCGGTGCCACCTGCGCGGCAGCGGGCTAGGCGTAGCCGAACCTGGACATGTGTTTCGCACAGGTGTCCTCGATCACCGAGAGGTTCTTCCTGCCGAAGAACGCCTCCATGGAAATCGAGCGGTTTCCGCGCGGCTGATATTGCCGATCGAGCTCGTCACGGATGTCGCGGGTCAGCCGCAAGCCGAGCACGTCCGCCAGCCGCGCGATGGATTCCATCTTGTCCCCCACGAAATCCTCGTAGCGCAGCAGTTGCACCCACGCGTCCGAGGCGAGGTAGGACTCCACCCCGCGTACCCAGCGCTGCGCCAGGCGGCCGACGTAGTTTGCGCGTTCGTCCAGGCCCAGCCCACGCCCCTCCAGGATCGCGCGCCAGCCGCCTTCGGCGGCGAGCGTGCGTTGCTCGTCCGCGCCGAGGTTTTCCAGGTCCCCGCGCATGTGCAGCCGGTTGAGGATGCTGCGGATGTTCTGGCGCGGATCGCGCACGATGAAGACCTGCGACGAGCCTGGAAACAGGTGGCGCAGGTCCCGGTAGAGGAAGGCGAAGTCCGGATCCTTCACGATCCCCGCCGCGAAGTACGCCGGGTATCGCTTCACGAAGCATTCCAGCCCGAGCGTTCCGTCGAGCACGTCCGGCAGCAGGAAGCCGTGGCCATCCCGGCGAAAGACGTTCCAGAAGGGATCGTTGCTGAACTTCGAGCCGGTGGCCTGTGCGAGCAGCGCGGCGATGGCGGTCGTGCCGGACTTGGGGCTGCCGCCGATGAAGACCGGATTGGGACAGACCTCCGCGGTGCGGTGGCGGTAGATGCGGATCAGGTCGCGCCCCACGCGGCGGATGGGTCGGGTGACGCGACGCAGTGTTCGCTGCATGGGATCCCTTGATCGGTCACTGCGGGAATGGCTGTTCACGGGTTGCCCGCCGCTGTTTCGCGCTTGCGCGAGCGCAGGTCTTCGAGCACGCCCATGAGATCGCGAAGATGCGCGCGGCCCGACGCGTCGACGACCCACGCGCCCAGGTAAAGGCAGCCGTAGATCAGCGCATCCAGCACCACCCAATGCACCGGCCACGGGCCGCTCACGTGATGGATGCCCCACAGCACGAGGGCAGCACCGATGGAGGCGGCCGCGGGTCGTGCCAGCGTCCGCGCCGTGGTGCGCAGGTCGACGGGCGTGTCCATGTACGCATTGAGCAGCGAGGGCACCAGCAGCAGTGCGCGGCTGGCGCTGAAGGAGATGGCCACGCCCAATGCGCCCCAGGGCAGGCCCATGAAGAACGCGACCAGCGTCACCGGCGTGGCGATGACCTGCCAGCGCAGACGCCGCTCGGTGCGCCCGAGCGACGAGTAGACCCAGGCGCCGGCGAAATTGAAGGTGCTGATGAAGGCCGCCACGCCGAGCGCCTCGAACAGCGGCACGGCCGGCAGCCATTTGGCGCCCAGCGCGATCTGGATGACCGGCGCGGCGTCGACCTGCAGGAAGCACACGGCCGGCATGCCCACGAAGACGATCGCGCCCAGCGCGCGATAGTAGAAGCGGGCGAACCGCTGGGGCTGGTGCTGCAGCCGGCTCAAGGCCGGCACCATCACCGCGGTCAGGGGCGCATTGATCTGCTGCACCGGCAACAGCAGCAGGCGAAAGGCCAGCGTGTAGAAACCCAACGCGGCATCGGAGACGTAGCGGCCGATCAACACGTTGTCCATGTTGCTGCTGGCGAAGTTGAGCACCGTGGACGCACTCTGGTTGGCCCCGAGCTTCACCATCGGCCGCACGCCGGTGCGGCGGCGCGGCAGGCCCGGGACCCAGCGGCAGAACCCGTAGAGCATGGCCAGCGTGACCAGCGCATTGGCGTACTGCTGCACGACGAAGGCCCAGTAGCCGGCACCGAACCAGGCGCTGATCATCGCCGCGGCGAAACCGATCAACAGGGCCGCGATGTCGCTGCTGACCTTCTGCGTGAAGTGCATCTGCCGGAGTATCAGGGCGCGGTGCTGTACGCCCAGGCTGGTAATCAGCACCACGCCGGCCATGGCCAGTCCGATCCAGAGGACGCGCGGGTCCTTGTAGAACCACGCCATGACCGGGCTGAGCGCCGCGATCAGGCCCGCGGCGACCACGCCAAGCAAGGCGTTGAGCCAGAACAGCGTGCTGATCTGTGCATGGTTGATCTTCGCCTGCTGCACGGTCGCCAGCGAGAGGCCGCCGGTCTGGATCACGGTGATGAAACCGGTCAGCGCGATGGTCTTGCCGTACACGCCGAAGTCGGCCGGCACCAGCAGTCGCGCAAGCACCGCCATGCCGGCCAGTTGCAGCACGAAGCGCGCCGCCTGGCTGCCGATGGTCACCGCCGCGCCGCGCACGCTGCGGCCACGCAGATCCTGGTGCAGGTGATCGGTTTCGAACAGCCGATGGCGGGCGCTGACGTGCGTTTCTGTCATGAGAGGCTGCGATGGTGTGGAAGCGGGCTCGACGGTGGGGCCGGGGGCGCCAACGTTGGACGGGTCCGCGTGAATCGGCTGTGTAACGGGAACCGGCCTAGCGCTGTGCGATTCGCCGGTACACCAGGCGGGTGCTGGCCTTGATGCGCGAGGAGATGCGGATGCCCAGCACCGAAGCCAGCAGCGCGCTGCGGTAGTTGTAGCCGCGGTTGTGGAAACCGAGCTCGCGCGCCTTGGCGCTCCATTTCGCGCCAGCGGCGCTGTCGCCGTAGGCGTAGGCGACCCATGCGGTCTTGCAGCAGAAGCGCCCGAGCGAGACGCGCTCGTCGCCTGCCGATCCGTTGGCGATGCGCGAACGCACCCAGCCCTCCAGTTGCGCGAACACCACGTCGGCCGCGTACATCACGTCCTTGATCTGCGCCTTGGTGACGCGATGGGGCGAGTCGTGCTGCCAGTACACGCCGTTGCCCTGTTCCGAGACGGCGACCTTGAGATCGCGGATCAGTGCCCGGATCACCAGCTCGCCGTCCTGGTCCTTGCGCAGGCGCTCGTCCCACCCGCCGATTGCACGGATGGCGTCGGCGCGCCAGGCGATGCAGCAGGGCGGAAAGAAGGCGTGCATCACCCAGTGGAAGATCCGCTCGGCGTTGTCCAGCGCGGGCGGCTGGCGCAGCATGCCGCGCTCGCGGCCATCGCCGTCGTACACCCACGGGCCGATCGCCACGTCGGCGCGCTCGCGCTCGAGCGCGCCCACCAGGCCGGCCAGCAGACCGTTCTCCACGTAGTCGTCCGCGTCCAGGAACATCACGTAGTCGGTGTCCACCTGAGCCAGGCCCAGGTTGCGTGCATGCGGCGCACCGCCGTTGCGCTGCAGCGAGGTGAGCCTCGCGCCGGTGGCCTGCACCACCTGCGCGGTGCCGTCGAGCACGCCGTCCTCGACCACGATGACGTTGCGGTCGGCCACGCCTTCGGCCAGCGCCGAACGTATCGCCCGCCCGACCCAGCGCTCGGAGCGGTACGCGGGAATCACCACGCTGAGGTTCATGCGGGCCTCTTGCCTGTGTCCGTGCACACGATCGATCGCATCATCAGGCCAAACGTTCCTGCTTCGGGTTCAACGGCCAGCGCGCGCCGCGTGCTGCGCCACTGCCTGGCGCGATGGGCGACGAACCGGTGGGAGGAAGCACCGCAGGGCCATGCCGCCTGCCCTCGGTCCCGCCGTGCAGATGATTGACTCCCTGCCGTGAAAGCACCGTCCAACAAGCGCACGCGGCAGTCGTCCGATGATCCTCGCGCAGGCGCCTGGAAGGCATCCGTTCAGGGGCGCGGACGCCTGCGCGAGCGGTACCGGCGCAACCCGCGGAGCAGTTCCCGGCGCATCCGGTTGACCATGCCGATGGTGCTGGCAAAGAGGAATTCATGCTTGCTGAGCAGGCCCTGGCGCACCAGCTTGCGGCGCAGGTCACGCCGGCCGCGGTGGATCGCGTCGAAGTCGTCGCTCAGGCCGACCGCCCCGTTCTCGCGGCGGTTCCAGATCGCCAGCACCTGGTCGATCTTGGCGCAGCGATAACCGGAGAGGACGATCTGCGACCACAACAGGTAATCCTCCGAACGCCGGAAATCCTCGTCGAAGCGGAACGGCAGATCGCGGCGCAACACCACTGAAGCGGTCGGGAACGGGTTGCGCACCAGCAGGGTGGTGCGGCTCACGATCTGCACGTCCGCCGGCGAGCGCGGCTCCGGCAGCTCGGTGCCGCGCGGCCGCACCAGCATCTGGTGCGCGATGAGGGCGATGTCCGGATCGGCCGCCAGCGCGGCCATCTGCAGTTCGAGTTTGCGCGGTCCCCAGCTGTCGTCGGCATCGAGGAAGGCGATGTAGGGGTGCCGCGCCT
Source organism: Frateuria sp. YIM B11624 (assembly GCF_049727805.1). Classification (NCBI taxonomy): domain Bacteria; kingdom Pseudomonadati; phylum Pseudomonadota; class Gammaproteobacteria; order Lysobacterales; family Rhodanobacteraceae; genus Frateuria; species Frateuria sp. YIM B11624. Next base: position 12,623 of record NZ_JBCNYA010000028.1, on the reverse strand, counting down.
GCTGCCAGCCGGTGTTGCGCGCGTGCGACGGGCCGCGGTTGGCCGGCAGCGCGATCACCTTGATCCAGTCGCTGCCGTAGGCGGCAGCCACGCGGTGCAGGGCGTCGAGCGTGTCGTCGCCGCTGGCGTCCTCCACCAGCAGGACCTCAGCCGGCCGCAAGGTCTGTGCCGCGATCGAGGCGACCGCGTCGTCGATGGTCGCCGCACAACGGAAACAGGGAACCACCACGCTCACCGGCGCAAGCGCTGCCGATGGCGATACGCCGGGCCGGGCATTCCGGCCATCCCCATCCAAGACGGCTTGAGCCTGAGGCCTGCTGTTCATGACCCACCCCGACCTTGCGGAAATTTAACGGCTAGGATCGGTGGCGCGGGATCAAGGCGTCGTCAATCGCGCCCGCCCCCGGAACGCGGGCGCAAAAAAAGGGGCAGCCAAAGGCTGCCCCCGGGAAAAACCAGCGGATGGTGCTTACTGGACGTAGCCGTTGTACTTGGCGTTGGAATAGATGTTGTTGGAAACCGAGATGGCGTAGCTCTTGGCGCTGAACTGCAGGTCGCGGTTGAGCTGGCCGCCGGTGCTGGTCGCCGACATGTAGCGGGTGCTGTTGTACTGCAGCGTGTTGCCGGTGATCGACCAGTGGTGCGAGACGGCGCTGGGACGCACGCCGGCCAGGCCGTTCTGGGTCATCGTGTTGCCGGTGACATTGATATAGGCCGCCGAAATGCCCAGCACGCCGTAGCCGTAGTTGCCGATCATCTTGTTGCCGGTGATCGTGATGTCGGAGATGTTGGTGTGCATCTCGATGCCGTTGCCGTGGTTGTTGGCAAAGGTATTGTTCTGCAGGCGGATGGTGTTGGCCGGGCCCTGGTCCTGCGGCTCGATGTCGATGCCCGCCTCCGGCAGCGTGCCGTTGGTGTTCTGGAAGGTGCTGTCGGTGATCAGGACGTGCTGGGCCGGGCCGATGGACAGACCCTGGCGGCGGTTGTTGCTGGACACGACGCGGTCGACCGTCACGTAATCCGAGCGGTTCAGGGACGTGCCCTTGCCGATGGCGCCGATCCAGATGCCGTCGCCCCAGAAGTTGGACAGGTTGACCTGCTTGATGACCACGTTCTTGGCGCCGGTGACGTAGATGCCGAAGCCCCACTCACCGGTGGTGCCCACGTGCTTGGCGCGGTCGCCCACCAGGTTGCCGCCCACGATGCGCACGTCGGTGACGTTCTCGACCTTGATCGCGAAGTAGCGGGTCGCGCTGTTCGGAATGACTTCCAGCGTGGTCAGGCTGTCCATCAGCAGGCGGGTGTGCGAGCGCATCTTGATGGGCTTGAGGGCGTTGATCATGAAGCGGCCGGCCGGCACGTAGACGGTGCCGCCGTCGGCGGGCAGCGCGTTGACGGCGGCCTGGAAGGCGGCGGTGTCGTCATGCACGCCGTTGCCGAGGGCACCGTAGTTGCGCACGTTGACCTTGGTCTTGCCGGTCACGGTGGCGGGCATGGAGGTCCACCAGTCGGCGGCGAACGAGGGCGCGGCGAAGGCGGAAAGGGCGAGTGCGGCGAACGCCAGCATCAACGGCTTCTTCACAAAGCTCTTCGTCGTGACGAAAGCGCGGGAGGCAGCGGCAACATTCTGATTGTTAACGGAAGTGTTCATGTTCAACGGGTTCTCGGGTGTCTTGTCGGGTAGGGCTTCGTCACGCGAAGCTCACGCAAAAAATGCGCGATCGTCACATACCTAAGCAAGCTCGACAGAGAACCCCAAGTGGTCAATCTATGACCACGTTGGCAAAAAGTGCCCGACGCCCCCTGGAGCCCAGCAGGACAGGCGAGAACCGCATCACACAAGGGACGGGGAACGCACAGACAGACGCCTGCCAGCCTGCAACCCTTCATCCATTCGCGCGCACGAAGCGGGAGCGCGCCCCGCTCCCGCCGGGTGCAAGAGCCGACGGCGCGGACATGAAGATGTTTCGGACGATGCGGCAGCCGCCCGCATCCGCCCGATCGCATTGATGGCTGAGCGCCTGCCCGTGCGACGGCGGGTTCTGGCCGCCCGTACAAGGCGCTGCGACAAACCTTGGGCGTGCAGATGCAGGCAAGAAAGTTAGGCACGCGTTAGACGCGCGCGCCCCACACGCCCTCTGCCATGTGAATGGCGTGTCGCCCCAAACGCGTGATAACGCGCCATATCCCGCGCAAACCCGCTTGCAGCCTGCAATGCGGCCTTCCCCGCCCGCGCCGCTTCCATGAACAGAACCCAATGGTCGAGCTTGTTAGCTACGTGAAGGCCTTGCATCTTTCGCGTCGCTTCCATGTGACGAGAGAGTTCACCTCCTGATGACCAACCAACACGACACCCAGTCCTCGGCCAAGCCGGCCACCACCAAGCGCGGGTTCTCGATGAAAAAGCCCTTGATGATCGCCATCGCTTCGCTGACGCTGTCTGCCGTGGCGCTCCCTGCTGCAGCCACCACCTGGTGGGATGCCACTCCGAGCATCTCGATCGGTTCGACCACCATCAACGTCAAGAACAAGGGCGCGCTCGGCAACGGCACGCACAACGACACGGCCGCCTTCCAGGCCGCCGTCAATGCGCTTCCTTCCAGCGGCGGCACGGTCTATGTGCCGGCTGGCCGCTACATGATCGACGCCACCAAGTCGATCCACCTGCGTTCGCACACCCGCCTGCGGCTCGACCCCAGCGCCGAGCTGGTGGTGATCCCCAACAGCGCGAGCCGCTACTTCCTGGTCAGGGCGTCCAACGTCAACAACGTCGAGATCGTCGGCGGCAAGATGACCGGCGATCGGGCCAAGCACAAGGGTTCCACCGGCGAGTGGGGTTTCGGCATCTACGTGACCGGCTCGAGCAAGGTGTTCGTGCACAACGTGACGGTGTCCGAGTTCTGGGGTGACGGCCTGTTCGTCGGCGGAAACGGCAAGTACTCGAACCTGGTGCGCTCGAACTACGTGACGATCAACAACGTGACCTCGTCGCACAACCGCCGCCAGGGCATCTCGATCGGCCCGTCGCAGCACGTGTACATCGTCAACAGCACCTTCAAGAACACCCAGGGCACGCTGCCGCAGGCCGGCATGGACATCGAGCCGCAGGACCAGGGCCCGGTCGATACGGTGCGCATCGAGAAGAACACCTTCTCGGGCAACCGCGGCAACGGCATCGAGCTGCACTCGAACATCTCGGGCATCACCATCACCGGCAACACGCTGAGCGGCAACTACGGGTTCGGCAGCCTGGCGATCAATTCGGCGGGCCTGACCATCGCCAACAACTATGCGACGCGCAACGGCCTGGCCGGCGTGGGCATGAGTTCGAAGACGCACAACTCGTCCATCCGCTACAACAAGCTGCAGTACAACAGCACCCGCTACATGTCGCCGACCCGCTCGGGCGGCGCCGACAGCCGCGACATCCAGATCGGCTCGAAGACCTACTCGATCACCAAGACCGGCAACCAGCTCACGCCGAACTGAGCCTGCGCCGGAGCTTGCGCTCCGGTCGTCGACGGACGAGCGCCGGGCAGCAATGCCCGGCGCTTTTTCTTTGTCCATGGGCATGCCCGCCTTGGATGCAGGCGGGCGGTACCGCGGTCCCGCCTCCCCTCGTGGCCGGCTCGCTGCCGTGAAGGCCAGGGACAGGCCGAGTGAATGGACGTCCACATGCAACGTCGACACACGTGCGCCAGAAGCCTCTCCTGCCCTCGATCGAAATGGTTTTAACGCCACTCTTCCAGTCGCAAAACGAAGTGCTTACGGCGACATCACAGGTCCGTGGAAAGTCGTCCTGATCTTCATGAACGCGACCCAATGGACGAGCTTGTTAGGCCACGTGAAGGTCCTGCATGGTTCCCGTCACTTCCACGTGACGAGAGGGTCAACCACTGATGATGAAACTACACGACATCCAGCTTTCGGCGAAGCCAGCCACCGCCAAGCGCAACTTCCTCGCGAAGTCCTTGATGATCGCTACCGCTTCGCTGACGCTGTCTGCCGTGGCACTGCCTGCTGCTGCCGCCACCTGGTGGGACGCCACGCCGCACATCGCGATCGGCTCGCGCACCATCAACGTCAAGAACACCGGCGCCAAGGGCAACGGTTCGCACGACGATACCGCTGCGATCCAGCGCGCCATCAATGCACTGCCCAGGAGCGGCGGTACGGTCTACGTACCGGCCGGCCGCTACATGATCAATGCGCTCAAGCCGCTGAGGCTGCGTTCGCATACCCGGCTCAAGCTCGATCCGAACGCCGAGCTCCGCGTCATCCCCAACGGCGCCAGCCGCTACGTCGTGGTCAAGGTCTTCAACGTCAACAACGTGGCGATCGTCGGCGGCAAGATCACCGGCGACCGCGCCCGCCACAAGGGTAGCCGCGGCGAGTGGGGCTACGGCATCAACATCTCCGGCTCCGACCACGTGTTGGTGCGCAACGTGAGGATCTCCGAATTCTGGGGTGACGGCATGTGGATCGGTGCCACCGGCAAGGGCCGCCGGCTGGATCGCTCCAATTACGTCACGGTCAACAACGTGACCTCCTCGCACAACCGCCGCCAGGGTCTGTCCATCGGCCCGTCGCAGCACGTCTACATCGTCAACAGCACCTTCCAGAACACCCGGGGGACGCTGCCGGAGGCAGGCATCGACTTCGAGCCGCAGGACCAGGGTCCGGTCAACACCGTGCGCGTGGAGAACAACACGTTCGCCAACAATCGCGGCAACGGCGTCGAGGTGCATACGAACGTCTCGGGCGTGACCTTCACGCGCAACCGTTTCACCAGCAACCGCGGGTTCGGCCTGATGTCGATCAGCGCCCACCACCTGACCCTGACCGGCAACCACGCGACCCGCAACGGCCTGGCCGGCCTGCGCATGAGCGCCAGGACGCACCACGCCTCGATCCGCGGCAACACGCTGCAATACAACAGCACGCGCTACATGTCCCCGGCCCGCGCCGGCGGCGCCACCAGCCGCGACATCCAGATCGGCAACAAGACCTACGCCATCAGCCGGTCCAACAACACGCTTTCGCCGCGGCGGAAGTAAGCAACGCCGCCGGCGGCCAGGCAGCCGCCGCGTGGATGAAGGCAAGACCGGTCGCCGGGGCACGAACTGCCCCGGCGTCTTGCTTTCCGCGACGCCCTAGGACGCCGAACCGGCCAGCGAACCGCCGGGCATGTCGGTGCCGAGCAGGCGCTCGTAGACGTCGAGGGTGCGCTGGATCACCGCGCGCTCGTCGAATTCACCCAGCGCCTTCTCGCGTGCCTTCGCGCCCAGCCGCGCCAGCAACGCGCGGTCGTCGTCCAGCCGAGCGACCAGCGCGGCCAGCGCTGCGGCGTTGCGCGGCGGCACTACCAGGCCGTCCGTGCCGTGCCGCGTGACCACCTCGCGGCAACCCGGCTGATCCGTGGTGATCAATGCCAGGCCGGCGGCCGCGCCCTCGATCAGGCTCTTGGGCACGCCCTCTCGGTAGTAGCTGGGCAGCGCCATCACGTCGATGGTGGAAAGAAGCGCGGGCATGTCCTCGACATGGCCCAGCCAGGTGATGACACCCTCCTCCGCCCAGCGTTGCACCTGCTCCTCGCGCACCGATCGCGGGTTGCCCGGATCGGGCGCGCCGGCCAGCACGAACTCGATGTCCCTGCCCTGCGCCTTGAGCTGACGGGCCGCCTCGACGTACTCGCCGACGCCCTTCTCCCACAGCAGGCGCGCAGCCAGCAGCACGCGCAGGCGACCGTCGCGGCCGGACATCGAACCGGGACGGAAGCGCGAGGTGTCCACGCCGGAGCTGCGAATGACGTGGATGCGGTCGCGTGCCACCAGCCGGGAGCGGCGGAAGATCTCCGCGTCGTCGGGGTTCTGCAGCACCAGCAGCGAGCGGCGGTGGTCGAGCGTGCCGCGCATCAGTGCCTGCACCAGCGGACGCAGGCAGCGCGCCTTGACGCCGTTGCTGGTGAACACATAGCCCATGCCCGCCACCGCGTTGACCGTGGCCGGCACGCCGGCCAGCCGCGCGGCGGCGCCGCCATACACCGCGCACTTGACCGTGAAGTTGTGCAGCAGGTCCGGCTTCTCGCGGCGCAGCACGCGCACCAGGTGCCTGAGCGTCATCGCCTCGCGCAGCGGGTTGAGGCTGGCCCGGTCCATCGGCAGGGTGACCCAGCGGAAGCCGCGCGCGGCGAAGCGCCCGCCGAACGGGCCGGGCGGCGAGAGCATCACCACCTCGTGGCCATCCGCCTGCAGCCGCTGCGCGGTGGACAGGCGGAAGTTGTACAGGTACCAGTCGGTATTCGCGTAGAAGACGAATTTCATCACCAGGATCCTTTGCCGTTGCCGCTCCCGTGTGCCATGGCGGGCGCTAGAACACGTTGCCCGACACGTGCACGTTGGACGTGTTCTTTCCGATCTGCAGCTGCGCTGCGTGCGGCCCGCCCGGCGCGCCGGAGGCCAGCGCCTTCAGCGACCGGCGCAGCGAGCGCGTGCTGTTGGACGATAGGGTGTTGCCGGTGACTTTCACGTCGCGGGTATGCCCTGCCAGCTTCACGCCGTTCAGGCCGTTGCCGGTGATGGTGTTGCCGTCCACCCACAGGTCGGTCATCTGCGCGGCGAGCACGCCGTAGCCGGCGTTGTCGCGGATCGTGCACTGGCGGACCACCACGCCGGACACGCTGTGGTGGATCTCCAGGCCGCAGCCCTTGTTGCCGGTCATGGTGCAACCCTGGATCAACAGGTCGCTGGCCTCGCCCTGGCGCATCGGTTCCAGGTCGATGCCCGATTGCGGCGCGGTGCCGTGGGTGTCGCTGAAGGTGCTGTCCAGGATGCGCACGCGCTTGCAGGGGCCGACCGAGAGTCCCTGGCGGCGGTTGTTGGTACACACCACGTTGCGCACGGTGACGTCCTCGGAAAGGTCGGCGTTCGCGCCGCGACCGAAGGCGCCGATCCACATGCCGTCGCCCCAGCAGTCGGAAATGTGGGTGCCGTCCACCGTCACGTTGCGCGCGGCCTGAATGTTGATGCCGTAGCCCCATTCGCCCGTGTCGCCCTGGTGCTGGTCGCGCTCGCCGACGATCCGGCCGCCGACGATCTGCACGTTCTGCACCCGCCACACGCGGATCACGTGGTAGCGCCTGAGCGCATTGGGCAGCGCCGTCAGCTGCGCATCCGGCGCCAGTTCCAGCCGCACGTTCGAGCGCAGGCTGATCGCCCGCGAGGCGTCGACCATGTAGTTGCCCGCCGGCACGCGTACGGTGCCGCCGCCAGCCGGCAACGCGTCGATGGCTGCCTGGATGGCGGCGGTGTCGTCGCTGTGGCCGTCGCCGCGCGCGCCCTTGGAGCGCACGTCGACGACCTTGCCCGTAGCAGCACTGCTCCCGCGCGACAGCGGCGCAAACAAGACGGCCGCACCCAGGGCCAGGCTGCGGCGGAGGAACTCGCGACGGGCGGCGGCGCTCATTCGCCGGACTCCTGCGCGGCCGCGGCGCCGGCCTCCGCGCGGCTGAGCAGCCACGGCAGGGTGATCGCCAGCAGGTAGAACTTGGAAGCGAAGAACTTGTTGCCCATGCGTCCGCGGCAATCCTCCAGCCAGCGCGCGGCGCCGGGCATCAGGTCGCGCGCCTGCACCGCGAAGGCGTGCACCTGCTCGAAGCGCTCCGCGGCCAGGCCGCACAGGTCGAAGCGGAAGCAGCCCTTGGCGCGCACGTACGGCAGCTCGCCGAAGCGGCGCGCGATGTGCTTGCGGACCAGCGGCTTGTTGTGGCCCTCATGGTCGATCAACTGCGCGTCGGGCACCTCGCGGTAGACCCATTCGGCCAGTTGCGCGTCGCAGAAGGGATAGGCCTGGCGCAGGCCGAGCGCGCTGGTGGTGTACTGGCCCTTGGGGAAACCCGCCCCCGCCTCGACGATGGCCAGCGTGACGCGCTTGCGCGCCTCGATGGTGCGCGCGGCGGCGAGCTCCTCCTGGAACACGCGCAGGCGCTGGCGTGATTGCGCGGCCACCGGCCGGCCGAGCAGGCGATCGACCTCCGCGTCGCTGAAGCGCGAGCCGGGGAAGTAGCGCTCGAACGGATCCATCCCCAGTGTCGCCAGCACGAAGCAAGCGACGAAGCTGCGACTGACCGGGCCGGCGCGGAACAGGCCGGCGGGCACCGGCAGCCCCCGGGCCATGCGGAACAGCGTGCTGCGGCGCGCGTCCACCGGCGTGCCGAAATAGATGTCCGAGCCCAGCCCGTCGATCACGCCGTCACCGCCGGCCTGCGCGATCTCGGTGATCAGGTCGGCGTAGGACAGCAGCGCGAAATCCGCCGACAGCAGCGGCATGCGCGGCACCAGCGCCAGGTAGCGGTCGTAGGCGCGGGTCGGCTTGCACACCAGCGCCTCGTGGCGCAGGCCGAGCTGTCGGGCGACCGCGCGGGCCGAGGCCACCTCATCCTCCTCGCGACCGCCCAGGTAGGTCAGGCAACGGGTGTCCGGCCGCGCCTCGGCCACGGCGATGGCCAGCGAACTGGAGTCCTTGCCGCCGCTCTGCAGCATCCACGGCGCCTGCATGCCGGCGGTCGAGCGTGTGACCGCCTCGCACAGCAGGCGATGGTAAGTCTCCAGCAAGGTGTCCTCGTCGATTGCCTGCGGAGCCGGGCGCGATGATGGCGCCGGCGAGGAACGGAAGGCGAACCGATACTCGGGCGCCGCGTGCAGGTCATGCGCCGGGTCGAACCCGAAGGGCGCCACCTTCACGTCGCGGTAGATCGTGTGCGGCGGATAGACGAACGCGTTGCGCAGCACGTCGGCGATCGATACCGGATCCAGCGGACGTTCACCCGCGCCGTCCGCCAGCGGCGCGAAATCCGCCTCGCCGCGGTAGGGCGAGATGCTGAGCTTGATGTGGCGTGGCGGATCCTGCAGGACGGCGGTGGACATGGTTTGATCTTCCTTCGCGGACGCGTGAATGGGTCTGGACCCGGAAGCCGCGGCACCGCTTGGCGATGCCCTCGTGGCCTCCCGTCCCGCGGCGTCCCCGGCGGGGCGGCCCGGTCGGTTACGAAATAGCAATGGCGGCGCCTTCGCCTGGTGAATTCGGGCGCGGCCTCGCCCGTCGCGGCGGTGCCGGCAGCTTCACAGGACGATGCCGTGCGTCACGTAGTAGCAGAACACGCCAGCGGCCCCGACCAGCCCCATGCGCAGCACCACCGGGTTGCGCAGCGGCGAGAAGCGGTTGTCGCAACAGATCGCCGCCAGGATGAGCGACACCGAGAGCCACGCCGGCAGCAGGTAGCGGTTGGAGAAGTTGCCCCAGCCGACTGCGAAGAACGGCAGCATCAGCACCAGGTAGACCGCGGTGCTGCGGTTGATTCGCTCGCGCACCGGCTCGCGCACCAGCGGCGCCACCACGAAGGGCAGCACGTACCAGAACAGCGAGAACACCGCGAAGTCGAGCCGCACACCGGCCTTGAAGGTCGAACTGGCGTCGTAGGCCATGACCATGGTGTAGACGCCGGGCACCAGCGCCCGCACCAGCACCATGGTCAGCCCGCTGCAGTAGGCAAGGAACGCGGCGATGCCCAGCGCGCGCTGCAGTTTCGGCTTGAGCAGCAGCACCGGCGCGAAGACGAGATACAGCAGCGAGGAATAGTGGAAGCCGGTCGCGAGCAGGCCCCACAGCACGAACGCGCGCCACTGGCGTCGGTAGAACGCCAGCAGCGAGGTAAATACCAGCAGCGACGCCAAGCCCTGGCGCACCACGTTGATCGAGGCGTTGGACATCACCGGCGAGATGAACAGGAACAGCAGCGAGGCGACCAGGAAGGTCATGTAGCGCGTCTCGCTCTCCAGGTAGTCGTGGTAGCGCCGCGTGGCCACCACCACGGTTCCCATCATCACCAGGAACAGCACGCTCTCGTAGGCGGTGAAGCTCATGCCCGTGGCGGCCAGCACCACGCTCAGGTAGTAGAACACCGGCTCGAAGCGGCTCTGCCCTTCGGCATGATGGAGCAGCGCATCGTAGACGCCGGCATACACCGAGGTATCGGTACCGATGTTGCCGCGGGTGCCCACCACCAGGTCGACGACGACGATCGCCGCGGCCACCAGCATCACCCCGAGCATGATGCGGGCGTTGTTGTTGGTGGGACTGTCGATCAACGCTACGGTCTGGTCCATGGTCAGCTCGCCTGGTCGGCACGGGTGGCATGCGGATGGCCGGCGAAGCGCCGCGCATAGGTGAGCACGCGACGGCGCGCGTAGCGGGCCACGCCCAGCACGGCGGCCACGTGCATCCGCGCGCCGCCGATCAGCCCCTGCGCGTGCAGGGTGCGGCGCACGTCGATCGCGGCGGCGTACATGGCGTCCATGTCGCCGCTGAGGCCGCCGGCGCCGAACGGCGGCTTGTGCCAGGACGCCAGCACAGGTTCGATCCGCGCGCAGCGGTAGCCGGAGAGCAGGATCTGCGCCCACAGCATGAAATCCTCGGCGCGCCGGCGGCGCTCGTCGAAGCGGAACGGCAGGTCGCGCCGCAGCACCATCGAGGCCGTGGGAAACGGGCTGCCCAGCAGTGGAAGGCGGTTGGGCAGTACGCGCACCGCGATCGGCCGGCGCACCGGCGGCGCCGGCGCCGTGCGCGGCTGTACGTTCATCGAGTGCGCCAGCAAGGCGATGGCCGGATCGGCCGCGAGCACGTCCATCTGGATCGCGAGCTTCTCCGGATGCCAGGTGTCGTCGGCGTCCAGGAAGGCGATGTACGGCTGCGTGGCGCGCTCCCAACCCAGGTTGCGCGCGCCGCTGGGGCCGCCGTTGCGCGGCAGCGCATGCACCTTGACCCAGCCGGCCGGATAGCCGGCGGCCACCTCGCGCAGGCGCTCGAGCGTGCCGTCGCCGCTGCAGTCGTCGACCAGCAGGACCTCCGCCGGCGGCAGCCGCTGGGCGGCCACCGAGGCGACGGCCGGCCCGATGGTGTCCGCGCAGCGGTAGCACGGCACCACCACGCTCACCGGCGCCACCCGGCGCGTGTCGGCGTCCATGGCCGGGAGCGGCAGGCTGTCTGCAATCGTGGCGTGCATGGCGGCTCCGGGGTTCAGCACAGGCAGTCGGAAATGCGCGCGGTCGCGGCGCGCGCGGCCAGTTGCCACTCGGCGGTGCGTTGCTCGAGCAGGCTGCGCAGCGTGTCCTCGCGCTGCACCAGGCGCTCCAGCGCCTCCTGCAGCCGGCCGCAGGACAGGTTGCGCGCCTGCAGCACCGTCTCCTGGTTGCCGAACAGGTCGCGGTTGATGCCGCAGGCCTTGACGCTGTAGGCGATCGAAACCGTGGGCACGCCACTGGACAGCGCCGCGATTACCGGATGCGCGCGCGCGCCGATGAAGAAGCGCAGGTAGCTGATCACGTACTTGGTCTGCGCGGCGTTGAAGCTGTTGGGCATCATCCTGACCGCATCGCCCAGGTCGGCCAGCCGCGCCAGCAGAGGCTCCATGTATTCGGCATCGCCGCCGTGCGCGTCGTCGCGCAGCGGATCGGCGTGCGGGATCAGCAGCACGCCCAATTGGTGCTTCTTCACCGCGTGGCGGACGAAGGCTTCCAGCTCCGCATGCACGTCGCGGCCGTGCCGCTTGTGGCGCTCGACCATGCGGCTGACGTTGAGACCCAGCACGTGGCCTTCGCCACTAGGCCAGAACGGCGCGAGGTCGACCGGCTCCTTGCCGAGCATGAACGACGGTTCGGCCATGCGAATCACGTTGCGCAGGCCGAGCTTGTGGACCAGGTAGTCGTGGCTCATCGACTCGCCGGCCGCCACGAAGTGCATGCGCGCCAGGTGGCGCGTCACCGGCTCGACGAACTCCGGCTCGCGCTCGAACGGACCGACCGAGGCGCCCCACAGCATCACCGGCTTGCCCATGTCCATGGCCCAGCCGTCCACGCTCATGATCGGCGTGGGAATACGGTAGTCGAGCGAGTAGTTGTCGCCGCCCACGGCGAGCACGGCGTCGACGCTTTCCAGTTGGCGGCGCAGCCAGCGCGGCATCGGAAAAGGCCAGCCGGCGCGCTTGATCAGCGGCAGCGGCAGGCTTTGCAACTGCACCCAGTAGCGCGCCGGCGGCGGCAGGTAGGCGCGTACCAGCCGGACGCCGCAATCGGCGGCGTCCGGCCATTGCGCGCTGTCGCGCTCGATGTTGACCGAGGGCACCAGCACTTCGACGTCGCCGAACTGATCCTTCAGCAGGCTGACCGTACTGCGCACGATGGCCTCGCAACCTCGGTTGCGGAACGTGCGTTGTCCGGAGAGGTAGAAGCGTTTCACGGGAGCGTCCTGGCTAGGTAGGTACGGAGCTGGCGCGGCGGGACGGAGATCGGCGAAGCGGCATCCTGCGGATGCCTCCTCGTCCATGGCCGTCCATTCCAGGCCTCAGGCGGTAGCCGCCGATCGCAGCGTGGCCGCCGAGGGCACGGCAACGGTGGCGAGCGAACGCCCGCGCCCGATCCCGTAGTAGGCCAGCCCCGCCTCCTCCACCTGCGCGGGGTCGTACAGGTTGCGCCCGTCGAAGATCGCCGGCTCCTTGAGCGTGTCCCGGATGCGTGTGAAGTCCGGCGCGCGGAACGCCTTCCATTCGGTCACGATCGCCAGCACGTCGG